>JAFXYU010000268.1 GCA_017541565.1 bacterium
GACAGAAAAGGGCACGCATTCAGACAGAAGGTATAAACTTATTTGCCGAGCATTACCATAAGTACAGAAATGTCAGCAGGCTTAACGCCCCCTATTCTTGAGGCTTGAGCAAGATTTGCCGGTCTTATTTTTTCAAGTTTTTCTCTTGTTTCGGTTGATATATGCTGAATTTTTGAATAATCAATATTTGCAGGTATTCTGTATTTTTCAAGTTTTTCGCTCGTTTCAACCTGAACCTCCTGACGCCTTATATATCCGTCATATTTTATAAGAACTTCAACTTCGTCCGTTAAATCCTGCGGTAAATCCAAATTTCTCGTCTCTTCATCCGCCTCTTTAAATATTTCATAAGAAATGTTCGGACGTTTTAGGAGTTCTGCAAGACGAATCCCCCTGTCAATATGCTCGCCATATTTTGCAAGAATACCATTTACTTCCTCCGTTGCGGAAAGTTTTGTTTCTTCAAGCCTATGTATTTCTTTTTTAATATTTTCCTGTTTATCCAAAAATCTTTGATATTGCGCGTCATCAATAAGTCCGATTTTGTGTCCTATTTCCGTCAATCTCTCATCCGCATTATCCTGTCTTAAAAGCAACCTGTATTCCGAACGTGAAGTCAGCATTCTATAAGGTTCCTGAATATCTTTTGTCACTAAATCATCAATAAGAGTTCCTGTGTAAGAAGATGCTCTTGAAAGTTCCAATGGTGCAGAATTATTAAGATAATTAACCGAATTAATCCCCGCAATTAAGCCTTGCGCAGCGGCTTCTTCGTACCCGCTTGTACCGTTTATTTGTCCTGCGAAAAATAGTCCTTCAATATCTTTTGACATAAGAGAATGTTTCGTCTGAACAGCAGGAACATAATCGTATTCAACCGCATAGGCAGGCTTTATAATGTGCGCTTTTTCTAACCCCGGAAGCGAACGCAACATTTCCACCTGAACGCATGCCGGCAAACTTGTTGAAAAACCCTGAATATAAACTTCATAAGTATTCAAACCTTCCGGTTCAATAAAGATATGGTGGGAAGGATTTGATGCAAATCTTACAATTTTATCCTCGATTGAAGGGCAGTATCTTGGTCCGACACCTTGTATTAACCCTTGATACATAGGAGATTTATCAAGATTTGCACGAATAATTGCGTGAGTTTCTTCGTTTGTTCTTGTTAAGTAACACGGATACTGCGGCCTTATCGGTCTGTTTGGTTTAAACGAATAAAAACTGAGTTTTTCATCCCCCGGCTGAACATCCATTTTTGAGTAATCTATTGTTCTTTTATCAACTCTTGCGGGAGTTCCTGTTTTGAGTTTTTTTGTAACAATACCATGTTCTCTTAATGACGCAGAAAGTCCTATTGCAGCACGCTCTCCCAGCCTTCCTCCTGAATAAGACTGAAGTCCTACATACATTTTACCTTCAAGAGAAGTTCCGGTAGTAAGAACTATCGCACGGCAGGAATATTCAATTCCGTATTCATCGACCGCACCGACAATTTTTTTATCCTTAACCTTTATATCTGTTATGCATGTTTGTTTCACCCAGATATTATCCGTAGATTCAATAATATTTCGCATATAGCGAGTATATTCTTTTTTGTCCGATTGAGCGCGAAGCGCACGAACCGCAGGACCTTTTGATGAATTAAGAGTTTTCATCTGGATATATGTGGCATCGGCAACTTCACCCATAACACCGCCCAGTGCATCAATTTCACGTACCAGATGCCCTTTGCCTGTACCGCCGATTGATGGGTTGCATGGCATGAGACCGACGGATTCAAGGTTCAGTGTCAGCAGAA
>JAFXYU010000269.1 GCA_017541565.1 bacterium
ATATGGTGAAAATTTGGCTGCACCAAGAAAGGATGGTGCTTTTAGTAAAGATAAAATTGTCGTACGACAAACTTCTGATATGATAATTGCGGCAATTGATAATCACGGTTATTATAATTTAAATAATGTACACAATTTATTGTTAAAAAATGATAATATTAACTTAAAATATTTATTAACTTTGTTAAATTCAAAAATTGTCGATTTCGTATATAAATTCTTGGTTCCGGAAGCAGGACGTGTATTTGCTGAAGTGAAGGCTGTAAATCTGGTCAAATTACCAATTGCAAATGCAACTCAAGAACAACAACAAAAACTTGCTAATAAGGCAGAGCAGATGATTGAATTAAACAAACAACTCCATGAGGAAATTGACTCTGCATTAGAATTTATAAAAATTGAGTATCAACCAAAGAAAATTTCTCAGAATTTAGAAAAATTTTATACTCTTGGTATCCATCCATTCTTTGAAGAACTTGAAAAACAAAAAGTCAAATTATCTTTGAATCAAAAAGAGGATTTAATAGGTTGGTACAAACTCAAATCCGAACAATTAAACAAACTTAAATTAGAAATTGATACGCTTGATTGCGAAATTGACCAAGAAGTCTATCAACTTTATAATTTGACAGGTGATGAAATAAAGGCAATTGAACAACAATTAAATCAAAAATAACCTATTCAATTCCGTCAAGATTTTTTACAACAGTGTTGAGCGTTCCTTCAACAGAGTTTTTGTTGAGCAAGATTGTTTGAACTGCCGTATTTATTTGAGTATTAATTTCTTTTTGATTTCTTCTTTGTTTCAATTGCGGTGTGATTTTGTTAATTTGTTTTGCGCTTATAGAACGTGCTTTTGAAGTCAAAGTGGAATAATCATTGTAAAAATCGTTTTTTAACGCTTCCGAATTTGTGGAAATGACGTTTGTCATTTTTGCGAGTTCAAGTTGGTTTTTTGCATTTGTAAGATAAAGACAAAAATCCAAAGCATCCTCTTTATTTTTAGCCCGTTTGGGTATTACAAAATTCATAACGGAAAAGTCATTTTGCCCGAGGGGTCCTTTAATTTGTTCTGTGACGTCGGTTTGAGCATATACGGAAGGTGCATTTTCTTCAACCATTTTAAGGAAATTTGCTCCTCCCGAGAAGAATACGATTTTACCTGCCATATACTGTTCAAGGGCTTCTCTTAGTGTATAAGTTATGCTTTCCGGCGGTATAAGTTCTTTTTGATATAATGTCTTGAACATTTCAAAAACTTTTTGCGAATTTGGGGAATTAAAATCAGTTATTTCGGAAACACCGTATTTGTTCAGAATTTTTACCATTGTATCATTTTCCGTAATTGTCGGAAGGTAAGCGTAAGCACCGGTATTTGTTTTTACTTTTTCCGAAATTGATGCAAGTTCTTTATAAGTTTTGGGGAGTCTGATTATTCCTGATTTAGCAAACAAATCTTTGTTGTAAATAGTGATAGCGCTTGTTGCATACCACGGAATTGAATACAGTTTGTCGTTGTATTTTAGCGCTTTTATAATTTCAGGATTAAATTCCTGAACAGCAGTTTCGTCAATTTCTTCCAGAGTACCTTTTTGTGCAAGAATTGCCGAAAAATCGGGATTAAGATTGATTAAATCCGGCGGATTGTCAGTCATGACGGCCGCAAGTGTTCTTTTTTCGCCTTCCGAAAACGGAACGTCAATCCACTTTATCTGAACATTGGGATGTTCTTTTTCATAAGAGCGGATTATTTTGTACATGTAATCCGAAAAATCTCCCATTTGAAGGGTCCAAAGAGTCACTTCTTTTTGACTTGCTTCCTTGCGGATAGAGCAAGCCGTGAGTGCCAGAATTGAAATTGTAATTAAAAATAGCGTTAAAAATCTTTTCATAGTTTCTGATTAATGTCTATATGCTTGAATGTGTTTGTTAAAATTCCGGGCGGGAAATTGTAAACATTGTTACAAGGTGTAATTCTAAGAATAGAATTTGAGTTATCGATTTTTGCAATTGTTGCAATATATTTACCCCTGTTTACACCGAAAATTATATATCCCATTGCTGTTTGGATTTCCTCGACTTTGAATCTGTTTGCACTGATTGATGCAAGAGTCAGGTTAAAGAGTTTGTCCTGAGAAATTCCGTATATTTTTGCACATTGCTCAATATTTATGTTTTGCAGAACAGTCAGCGGATTTTGTGTTGCAGGTGTTTCTTCTGCAAATACGGGAATACAAAATGTTATGATTGTTATTGCAAATAATCGTTTTATCATTACTTTCTCCACCCAAATACATTCTACCATGCCGTTTTATAATTTTGTTCCTACATTAGATGTAATTATGGATATAGCAGTATGCATTTCCTCAAAAATATGATACAATTGGTTTTAGAGAGTACATATTATTAAATCGGATTATATCCGGTAAAAACTTTGGGAGAAAAAATGTTACAAGAGGCAACAAGGGCGATTAATTCGGCATTTAACAACAGTTTTATAAAAAAACTAAGCCAGTATCTGCACGACTGTGTCAGAGAAGAGGTTAAAAGTTCTACATTTAGAAATTTGAAGGCTGATAAGGATAACAAATGGATTTTTCTAAACGAAGAAGACACATTGTTTACGCAGGGACTTGAGTATCTTCGCCTGGACGGTTCAGATTCAAAAATAACTGAACTTATGATTCAGTCTGAAACAAGTCAAAAGGACAAATATCTTATATACGGCTATCTTTTCCTTACCGGAAAAAGTAAAAGCGGACGAAAAAACGAATTTTTGACACCGCTTTTGTATGCACCTTGCCATTTGGAAAGAAATGGTATGAATATTAATTGTATGCTGACTGACGAATTTATTTCGCTTAATACGGGAGCGCTAACTGCTCTTATGAAGAAAAGTGATGACGAAGATGAAACGGAATCGCTACTTGAAGGCCTTTTGGATGTTGTACCTACTTCCCCTATTACTCAGGAAAAGTTGGATATTTTCTTGACAACTCTTAAATCAATTGTTCCGGATATTGATATTTCGTTGGATTCTGGCATGAAAATTGAAGAAGACAATATTTCTAAAGATTTTTACAGCGGAAAAATTGATGCTGATAACATTGATGAAATCATTGAGGAAGAGGAAGGACAAAAAAAACAGACGCTTAAACTTGAAAAAATTAATATTACAAACCAATGTGCAATTATATTGACAAAGCGTCCTTCCGCAACGGCCGGAGTTTTGCATGAATTAACCCAAATTGCGGAAAAACCGAGCGGCGTATACCGTGAGACGGTTCTTAGTCTTATTAATGAAGAATATACTCAGGCAAAACCTACTGATACTCAACAAAAAACATTGGAAAACTTTTTTCCTGTTACGCCTCTTTCACTTTCAGATGCGCAGTTAAATGTGGTTAAAAATGTTGAAAATGCAAGACTTGTTTCTGTCTTTGGACCTCCGGGTACGGGAAAATCGCAAACTATCGTGAATCTTGCTGCTCATCTTATTGCCAACGGTAAGACTGTTCTTGTCGCATCAAGAATGGATAAGGCGGTGGATGTTGTTGCCGAACGCTTAAATGAACTTGGCGCACCGTTTTTGGCATTAAGAGCAGGAAGATTGAATTACCAAAGAGAACTTTCTATGAAGTTGCAAGACTTGCTCGCAAATAAGGTCGATTTAAACGAAGGTTCTGAAAATACACTTTTATGTGATGTTTCAGATATGGAAGAACTCTTAAAAACGATTACGGATTTAGAGAAAAAATCAGAAAAAATTATTTCATTGGAAAAAGAATGGACAACTGTAAATGAGCAGATAAAATCGGAAGAGTTACAGCACTCAAATCCGACATACATTAAACATGTTTTGAAAGGTGATGAGATACGTTCAATTGAGACAATTATAAAAACATTGTCTGAAAACCTTGAAAAATCCGGTTTTTGGGCAGGTATTAAGAATCATTCATCTTTGAGTAATTTAAAGAAAATTCTCAAACTCAAAAACTTTGAAGTGACAAACGAAAATCTTTCGGTATTGCAGTATGAATTAGAATTTGCAAAACTCATTTGTGATGCGCGCAAAATAGAAACAGAAATCCAAAAAATCGGAAATATTCATATTTTGTCCGAGCAAATAAGGAATATGAAGCGTAAACAAAAAGGGCTTGCAATTGATATATTGAAAACAAAACGGCGCACGGCATTAAAGAACTTAATGCAAGATCCCGTAAAACGTCAAAGACTTTTTGTACATTCAAAATCTTTGGTTGAAAGAAGACAAAATCTTCAAAACAGACTTCTTGAGACGGAAGATTTCAGACCGTTGTTAGAGGCATTTCCTTGCTGGTGTGTAACTACTTATGCCGCATCAGGTTCGCTTCCCTTGAAACCGGGTCTGTTTGATGTGGTAATCATTGATGAAGCATCGCAATGTGATATTGCAAGTTGTTTTCCGATTTTATTCAGGGCAAAGAAGGCTGTTGTTGTCGGTGATGATAAACAATTACCGCATTTGTCATTTTTGGAAAAGGCAAAAGAACAGTCGTTCCTTTCTCAGTATGGTATTACTGACAGATATCAATTGATGTGGCGTTTCAGAACAAACTCAATGTTTGATTTGGCAAATTACTATTCAATGCATCCTGTGCTTTTGGATGAGCATTTTAGGAGTTTGCCGCCTATCATTAACTATTCAAATAAAGAATTCTACGGAAACAGAATTCGTGTGATGCGCAGGAATGATGATACAAAGAAAGTTTTGGAAACGGTTGTTGTTCCTGACGGTAAGGTAGATTTTGATGCTACGAGAAATCTTCCTGAAATTGAAGCACTTGTAAAGCGTTTACACGAGATAGTTGTAGAGGATGAACGTACAAATCCGGAAAAGCCGGTGTCAATAGGTATAATTTCACCGTTCAGGGCACAAGTTGAACAATTGAAAATATCTGTAGGAAAAGTTCTTTCTGAGCATATGATGGAA
>JAFXYU010000270.1 GCA_017541565.1 bacterium
GATGACTCCAATTTAGTTTGTGTTTCAAAACTTGGTCGATAAATTTGTAATAAAGACAATTTTGTCCGTTATGAGTTGATAAAATACGGAGGGGATATCCCCAAGTGATACATGGTCTTGCAGCTTGCCACAGTTCCATTGCTGATTTATGAAAAGCAAACTCATCAAGTACGACTTTTCCACCTTTAGAACGGAATCCTTTCGGGTTTGATGAAAGTGCGTGTATTTTAGTTCCGTTTTTAAATTCTATAACGTAGGCTTTGATGTCTTTTTCATTATCAATTACGACTTCACCGATTGATGTTGCAGCAACATTAAAAAGTTTTGTCCATTGCTCGCAATAATCGATATATTCTCTTGCAGCAGATTCATCGGCAGAAGAAAACCACACAGCCGGAACTCTTTTGTAAACGCAGTCTCTTACATCTTCATAGCTTTGTACATACGTTGCTCCAATTCTTCGGGATTTCTCCCAAATTTTTACTTTTGAATTATCATCTAACCACCTTAATTGATAAGGAAGAAAGAACGATGTTTTATTGTTGGTTGTCATTGTCTATATTTTGTTTTCGGGGTATTCCTAAAATTTCTTCTTCGATTTTTGCAATAAAATCTGGGGTTAAACCTTTGCGATCTTCAATATCTTCGTGTTTAGCAACAACATCTTCATAATCTTTGACTTTAGCAAACATAGGAAGAACTCGGCAAAAAGCATACATTCTGCCGGTGTCGATTTTTTCTCCTGCATCTAAGTCTGCCGTAATATCTTTCATTAATTTACGTGCAAACTCAAACAATTCTTCGTGAAAAGATTGTTTTGATTTTAAATAGTCCTGTTGTCTTTTATGCCAATCACCCTCTTCTTTCCACTTCATAACAGTTTTGCGATTAAGATTTAACATATTTGCAATGCTTTCCATGGATTGATGATTGATGACATAAAGCCGTTCAGCTTCGTTATATAAATGTCGTTTACTATTCAAGTTCTGACTCCAAATTCTTTATTTTTGTTTCAAGTGATCGCATCTCTTGTTGGACATCGTTTAATCTTTTGGTTGAAGCAAGTGCTTTTTCAACATCAAGTTTTGCGATATCTTCATAAGGATTTAAAAGAGAGCGGATTAATATTACAAGACCTGAAGCTTCCGTATCAAGTGTACGGAAGCTCTTTTTTGCCTCCGCTAACATTCCTTTCAGTTGTAGTCTTTCTGGATTCATCTATGACACCTCTCTTTTTAAGATTGGACACCATAAATTGTTGTCGATTTTACTTTCTATTCTTGAAAGTAATGCTGCGTGGTATTGATTGGTCTCTAATAAATCTTTCAAGATTTCAAAATTGTTCTGAATAATCTTCTCAAAAGCTTTTACTTGAGATTGATGGTAAATGTACCAAATTGCAAAGATTAATGCAGGAAACCCTACGTTCTCTACAAATGGTGCTAATTGTTCTAAAAATTCCATATATATTATCCTTTATTGGTTGATATGACTGAAAGAAAAGGAGGAGCTTACTTTTTAGGGCAAGCACCCTCTTAATTTAGGAAAGGGAGTGGGGTAGAAAATAAGGAAGTAATGTGAGTATGAAAAAAGATTTGTAACAGTTTCAGAATAACTTTTTCGCTGACTTATTTTCAAATGTAATTTTTCATGAATTTTTTACATGTAAAAAAAACATGAATTTTTACATTTGAGAGTTGCTGTGAAAACAATTTATACTCCGAGTAGACATATATTTTTTAATCAACCAACCCCAAAAGGAGTTTAATTAATGAAATTCTACGAAGTTTTTAAAGCCGGAGTTTATCCTCAAGGCAAATTTACAAAGAAAGAAATCGCAGAAATTGCTAAAAACTATGACCCCAAGTTCTGCGAAGCACCAATCACAATTGACCATCAACAAACAGGACCCGCATTCGGTTGGGTAGAATCAGTAAAAGCTGATGGCGAAAAATTAAAAGTCGCATTTAAAGACATTCCTCAAGAATTTGAACAAGCTGTAAATGACGGGAAATACAAAAAAGTTTCCGTTGAGATTTATAGAAATTTAGAGGGAAAAGGTGCATATTTAAAAGCCGTATCTTTTTTAGGTGCTGCTACACCTCAAGTTAAAGGACTTGAACAAATCAAATTTATGGAGTCCGAAGCTGATTTTTACGAATTAGAATCAGAAGAGGAAAAAGAAGAATTCTCGCAAGAGGAAGTTGATTCACTAAAAAAACAAGTTGAAGATTTAGAAACTGAACTTGCCAAATTTAAAGAATCAAACAAGAAAACCGAAACAATAAAATCACTAAAAGAAAAAATCTCGGCTTTGACAACCGAAGTTGCTTCTTTTAAAGAAAAAGCAGAAGGTAAAGAAGAGATTGAACAGGAATTAAACAGCATTAAAACGGCTATTAAAAACAAAGAATACAATGAATTTATCGAAAAACAAATCGATAAAGGAATATTAATTCCTGCAAACAAAGATGTAGTTTTATCGGTTTTAAAAGAGTTAGACAATATTAAAAAGTTTGGCGAAGATTCACAAGTCGTTAATGACTTTAAAGCATTTATTGAATCTCTGCCAAACCAAGTTACATACAAAGAAATCGCTAAAAAGGAAGAACAAGCTTCCGTTAACGATGATGCTGATAAATTCGCTGATGCTGATGAAGACAGTCTTGAAATCTTCAAAGAAGCAAAGGCACTCGCTGCTAAAGAAAACATCTCATTTAAAGATGCTCTTCTAAAGCTAAATATCTAATATCAACCAACACTCAAAAATTAAATACATTTACCCTACATACATTTACCCCCCCACAAAAAACAAAGGAGTTTATTCTATGGGAAGACTTGAAGAATTACGCATAAATGCGTACCTATCGGAAGTCGCTCGTGGATACAAAAACAACGCATTTATTGCCGATGTACTATTCCCGACAATTTATTCCGAAAAAGAAAAAATAGACATTTTTGAATTCAACAAAGAAGCGTTTAATATCTATGATACTGAACGTGCAATTCGTGCGAATTCAAACGTAATCTCTCCACAGGGATTCAAAAAACACACCACAACTCTTACCGAACACGATTTGTCTTATCCTATCGATTATCGTGAAGAGCAAGAGGCAGAAAAAGTTAAACTGCAACTTCACGCAACAAACGTGGTAACGGAAGGTCTGCAACTCAAACATGAAAAAGAATGTGCAGATTTGGTTCAAGATTTATCCAACTATCCGTCAGAAAATAAAATCGCATTATCCGGCACAGCTTGTTTCGATAATGATGCTTCTGATCCACAGGGCGTTGTTGATGATGCAAAAAATGCTATATCTAAAAAAATCGCTCAAGACCCTAACGTAATGGTTATCGGTCAAGATGCTTGGATAGCTCTAAAAAGAAACAGCCAACTGCGTGGTTTGATTTCTGATTCAAAAACAAAATTAGTAACTCTTGATTTACTAAAAGAAATCTTTGAAATCGACAACATCGTAATTGGTAAATCTATATTCGCTGATGCAAACGGAAACTTTACAAGAATATGGAAAGACAACATTATTCTTGCATACGTTCCAAACTTGGGTGCATCAAGAACTGAATACGACCCGTCATTCGCTTATACAGTTCGTAAAAAAGATGCTCTCAAAGTTGATGAGTATTCAAAAGAGGGAAACAAAGTGAAATATATCAGAGCTACTGATATTTATACACCATTCCTCGTTGGTGCTGAAGCAGGATATTTAATCTCTAACACTAATTCTTAATTCTAAAAATGTTTATTATTTTTTAATCTATTTATACTCTAAAAACAAATAACGGAGACAATAAAATGGCAAAGTATATAGTAAAACACACTACCATTCTTCACAACAAAAAAGCTTATGCGGAAGGCACTACAATTGATTTAAAAGAAGATGATGCAAAAAGACTTGCAGACTTCTTGGAAGCAATTCCCGAAGCAGCTCCAAATAAGCAAAACGGCAATAAAAAAGCCGAGCAGAAATCACAAGACAACACCAAAACCGACAAATCTGAAGGGGATGGTGTAACAGGAGGTGCTGATGGCGAAAAAACTGTATAAACCAATCCTCATTGATTCTATAAAAGCAGGCGAAAATGTTGAGCAATATAGATTTATAGGATTCAACGGAAGACATTGTGCTGCAGGAGCTAAAGCATACGGAATCTGCGATGTATCAACCGAAAAAGACCAATTAGCACCGATAGGTGTTTTAGGAATTTTTCTTGTTGAAGCAGGAGCAGCCGTTTCAGTCGGTGCAAAAGTAACATCTGATGCAAACGGCAAAGCAGTAACTGTTGCAAACTCTGACGAAGTAAACGGAATTGCTCTTGATTCAGCTTCAGCATCCGGAGACATTATTCGTATAGTAAGAGGCATTTAGCGGATTTTCGGTAGGGCGAAGCCCGTAAGAGCAAATAGCCTGTTTGAGTGCTAATTTGCGAAGCAAATTAAAACGAAAATAAAGGCTATGCGTACCCGAATAATCCAAGACTGCATTAAACTTGAAAGCCAACAAATGAATTGTTACTGTACTTCACAAGATATTGAAACACAAATCTCCACTCCTACTCTAATCCAACTCTCCTCTGATAATGGGCAAGATGCTATCGACCAAGTTGTCGTTGAAGAAGCGATAATTTATGCATCTACACTCATAGACGGGTATTTGAGAGGAAGATATAATCTGCCTCTTAATACCCACTTTCCTTTGCTTCGTGTTCTCTGCATTGATATCAGCATTTACAGGTTATATAGCAGAAGAGTTTACACCGAGATACCCGAAGTAATCTCGGAAGCTTACAAAAATGCAATCGCAACTCTCAGAGATATTCAAAAAGGTATTATCTCTCTTCAGGCAGAAAACAGCGAAACGGAAGAAACTGCAAGTTTTAATCCCGATGAATATCGGACAAACAAAGATATATTAGACAGACTCTTTGGGAAACAAAAACTGAATGAATATTAGAGAAATTGAAAACTCAATAATTGAACAATTGAAAACATCTTTCCCCGAAGTTCTCGTTCAGGGTTTCCCCGATAAGCCGTCTCAATTTGTATTATTACATCCCATCGGAGCTTTGTTAGTTCACTATCAAGGCAGCAATTATACAACGACACAAGCATTGAGTTTTATTACTCAAGAAAATAAAAAAGAATTCTCTATTACAGTCATAACACGACATTTAAGAGATAATAACGGAGCTTACGAATACATCGATAAAGTAAAAGCAGCATTAAGCGGATTCTCTATTGATGAATGTACCTCCCTAATACCAACAAAAGATTATTTTATTTCCGAAAATGCAGGAATTTGGCAGTACGGAATAAACTTTACTCTCAAAACTCAAAATATACAAACAATTTAATTTACCCCAATTACATTTACCCCTAGGAGGTTTTATGCCGGCATCTTTTCTACATGGTGTTGAAACAGTCGAAATTACCAAAGGTGCAAGAACTATCCAAACAGTAAAAACTGCTGTTGTCGGAATAGTCGGAACAGCACCGATTGATGATGTTGAAACTGCAAATAGAACAATCAACACCCCAACTCTCATATTAAACGAAACCGAAGCTGTTAAATACTTCGGAAAACACAAAAACGGATTTACTATTCCTCAAGCACTCGAAGCAATTTTCGATCAGGGTGCAGGAATAGCAATCGTAATAAATGTATTTGACCCCTCAAAACACGAATCAGTTTCTGATGTAACTATCGGAGACATAAACGGCTCTGTTGATGCTTTAACAGGCAAAAGAACAGGAATGAAAGCATTTGAAGATTGTTATTCTTTATTTGGCTACTATCCTAAAACAATAATTGCTCCTGTCTTCTGCGAAGATACGGCAGTTGTTTCCGCTATGACAACAATCTGCAATAAAATTCGTGCTATCGGAATCGCTGATGCACCAGTCGGAGCAACTGTTCAAGATGTCATAAAAGGTCGAGGAAGCGAAGGAACTATTAATTTTAATACCTCTTCTGAACGTATAATCTTATGCTATCCGCATCTAAAAGTGTATGATGCAGAATCTGATTCTATCAAACTGCAACCTTACTCTCAAAGACTTGCCGGAGTAATCGCAGCAAAAGATGTTGACAGAGGTTATCACTGGTCTCCGTCTAATACCGAAATTCAGGGAATTGTCGGTACTGAAAGACAACTTACTTCTATGATTAATGACCCGACAAGTGAAGTTAACGCATTGAACGAAGCAGGAGTTGTCACAGTATTTAATTCGTATGGTTCTGGTTTTAGAACTTGGGGAAACAGGACTGCTGCGTATCCGTCTAAAACACACCCCACGAATTTTATAAACGTGAGAAGAACAGCTGATATTATTCACGAATCTATTGAATACTCTATGCTCCAATTCATAGATTATCCGATAGACGATGGTTTAATTGATTCCATCTGCGAATCGGTAAACCAGTTTATACGTTCACTCATTGGTCGTGGTGCATTAATTGACGGCAAATGCTCGTATAACGAAGATAAAAATCCGTCTACTGAAATCGCAAACGGACACCTATTATTTGATATCGAGTTTATGCCACCGACTCCTGCCGAACGTATAACCTTTGAATCTTACATTGATATTGAATTGCTGAAATCATTAGGAGCTTCTTAATGTACGCAATAGTCAATGATTTGGAACAATTGGAAGTTCGCACCGAAGCAACGGATGCGTGTTACACATGCAAAAATATAAACAAGTGTCCGCTACTGCAAGCAATTAGTAAAGAATACGTTATTATGCATTACTCCGACATCGAAGTAAAAGAGTGTGCATTATTCAAAAAATAAAGGAATTTACCCCTATGTCTAAAATTGAAATAAACAAATTAACCAACGCAAATGTCTACATGAACGGCAACAACTTACTTGGTCGTGCTGAAGAAGTTGACCTCCCACAAATCAAGCACAAAATGGCAGAACATAAAGCTCTCGGTATGGTTGGCTCTGCTGAATT
This sequence comes from bacterium, assembly GCA_017541565.1. Taxonomy (GTDB): domain Bacteria; phylum Cyanobacteriota; class Vampirovibrionia; order Gastranaerophilales; family Gastranaerophilaceae; genus CAG-196. Next base: position 6,983 of record JAFXYU010000270.1, read on the forward strand.
TTTTGCCGGCATAGATAAATTAGAATGTAAAATTAAATGGAATGCACTTTATCCGAATGTTTTAAAGGAATGTGCTTCGCCATTTAATTCCGTAATGATTCAAGTTCGTGCATCTTTGGAAACATATAACTCAACGGGAAGAACTGAAGAAGTCCCTGCCGTTGCTTTCCTAACCGGAACTTTTAAGGAGTTCCCGATGGGAAATATAAAGCCGCAAGAAAATGCCGAATATGAAACACAAATGTCCGTTACATACGCAAAATTGGTCGTTAACCGACAGGATATTTTTGAAATTGATGTACTGCAAAATATCTACAAAGTTAACGGAGTAGATATGTTATCCAACTTCAAACGTAATATAGGTGCTTAATGGAAAAATCAGTCCTCGATAATAAGAACGTAAAAAGCAAAATTACGGATGAAATTGCAACTCGTAAACGTGCTTTAAATTTTTATTCACTCGCTAATATTCTGCCTGACCCTGATATCGTCTTACGAAAGCAGGGAAAGGATATAAGTATTTATAAAGAACTTCTTTGTGATCCTCACGTTTTTGCCTGTGTTCAGTCTCGTAAAGCCGGAGTCCTTTCTCTTGAATGGGCAATAAATAGAGGGTCAGAAGAAAAAGATAAAATCGCTGAAGAGATTGAAAATCTGCTTGTGAATATAGATATTCATAAACTGATATCAGATATTTTAGATGCGACTCAATTCGGTTTTCAACCTTTAGAGATTATGTGGAAACGAGATAAAGGCGGCCA
>JAFXYU010000271.1 GCA_017541565.1 bacterium
GGAAACAATAGATGGTGTAATTTATGAGTTGTACAAAGATTCATCAGGAGTACAGTATTATTATGACAGAAATGATACAAAAAAGTACTATATAAATGTTGAATCAACTGCGAGCAGGACAGAAGTAAATAACGTTGATGCAATGACGGCACGAGAGGTGACGGAAGCATTCCACAAGTATACTTCGGCAGACACTAATATTACTGATGCAATAGAAAGATTGTACAAAAACGGTGCGATAGATTCTAAAGATACATCACAACTTTATGTTACGTCTGATGGCGGCTCTTTTGCTTATGTTACGGATTTAGATTCGGCAGTAAGCGGCAAATCAACAATAGTTCCTGTATATAACTATGATAAAACACCAACGGAGGGCGATACTTGGTCCGCAATAAAAACATTGGATCTTCAAATAGATGATGCGACTGCCAATCTGACTACAGCAAAAAGAATGCTGGATTTGGCACAGCAAACTTACGACAGTTTGAATGTTCCGGATTATGTCGGTAACTGTGCGCTGACACCTTTGAGCGAACTTGATTCATCTCAAAGTGCGGAAATAGCACAAATTATAAAAGATATGCAGAAGGATGGTATTACAACGGCTCTTGCTAATCATTATAATACTGAAAGCGGAGAGTATACGGGCGGTATTTATTCGTTTGTTTACAATGGTATAACCTATTATGCAGCGTACGAAGATTTGGCAGATTGCGCCCTTAGCGGTGAAGGCATCAACCACATTGATAATCAGCAAAGACTGGCTTATTATCGTGCGGATTATGTTTCCACAAAGATTGAAAAAACAGAAAAAGCGCTTTTGGAAACTGATTCATCAGGAAGGTTTACTTCTATCAGATTGGAAGATGATACTGTTAAGTACACACTTAACGTTGAAACAATTACTGATGAAGCGGCTTATGCTGATGCAATGAACCAATATTACTATGAAAATGCGAAATATGACAAAATGATTCAGGACATAAACGCAAAAACCTCGGTAATTCAGGCAGAAGACAGAACGTTGGAATTACGGTTAAAACAATTAGATACCGAACAGAATGCACTTTCAAACGAAATTGATGCAGTTTCAAAGGTTGTTAAAGATAACGTTGAAAAATCATTTAAGACCTTTGGCGGATAATAAACTAAAAGCAGCATAGTAAAAAACAAAAATGTACAATCACACTAAAAAAGAAAGGAACGACTAAATGATAGGAAACTAAGATGATTTAAGGTTAAAACCACTTAATCACTTAATTACTTAATCACTTAGTCACTTAGAAAAATGTCTTACAAAAATGACGGATACCTCGTAATAGCAAACAGATTTGGCTCAGCGTCTTCGGATGCTAAGGTTATGCTCTATGAAACTTATGACAGGTTGAGAGATTTGACCGTGTCCGGTTCAGGAAGTTCGGGAACAGGTTTTGAAGCGGCAGGCGGGTTTTTGTATCAACTGGCAAGTTTGTTTGCGCCGTCAGCATTCATGACGACTTTAGGCGGTACAACCGCTATGAATATCCCCGGAACTTCTTACTGGTCACCTTATACCGGCGGTACAGGCGGACCCAAGGGTACATATTCATCTTTTGGTGTAAATTCTCTCGGCAACTATTCGGGATTTCCGAGCGGTTATGCCGCAAATCTCGGATACCGTTCAAGCGGATATACGACAGGCGGTGCATCAGGTATCGGTGATTTACTAAACGGTTTTGGTTCATCATACGGACAGACAACAGGTTTTGCTTCCGGAATAGGAAGTATTGCAGATATAGCAAGTACTGCGGCATACGGAATAGGAACGGCAAACGGTTATGGTATTGGTGCAAGTAATATTCTTATGCCTCTTGCCGGCATTGTTTCTGGATGGGGCGGTATTATGACGGCGGCTGCACCATATTTGGGAGAATTTGGACTTCCTGCTGTTGTAATGGGTAACTTGATGCAGGGTACTACATCTGCGGCTCTTGCTGCTTATCAGAGCGTTTCAAGTAATATTGTTGCTAACGCTGATACAATTTTGTCCCAGAAAGTTGCAAATATTGAAACTGTTTGCAAGATGTTAGATACACAGAGTGATGTAGTAAGAAAGATGCTCAAGGATAATATTGAATCC
>JAFXYU010000272.1 GCA_017541565.1 bacterium
GATATGGTTATGAAAATTTGTATTCCGACAAGTGAGGGAAAATTATGCGGACATTTCGGGCATTGTGATTCTTTTACATTTGCTGAAATTAATCCTGAAACAAAAGAAATTTTAACTATAGAAGAAAAAATACCGGAAGAAGGTATTTCTTGTCAGAGTGCTGCCTGGATATCCGAACAGGGTGTGAGCAAAGTTTTAGCCGGTGGAATGGGTGGCAGACCAATGATGATGTTTGCTCAAAACGGAGTTGAAGTGATTGCAGGCTGTCCGGAGTTACCTATCAGAGAAGTTTTAGAAAAATATATGGCAAATTCTCTTGAAACAGGAGCAAACGCATGCGGCGACGAAGGTTATGATCACGCACATTGCCATCACCATGGGTAAATAAAAAGAGTAGCAACATTTTTAATTGTAAGGAGTAAACAATGAAAATTCATCAAATCAGAAATGCAACAATTATAATTACGTACAATAATAAAAGATTTTTAATTGACCCTTGGCTTATGCCGAAAGATTTTATGCCGGGGTTTGAGGGGGCAATGAACAGTAAAGTCAGACAACCGAGAGTTGATTTGCCAAAAGATTTTGATATAAATCATTTACCACTGGATGCGATTATATTAACCCATTTTCACCCTGACCATTTTGATGAATTTGCTGTAAAAGCATTGGATAAAAACATTCCGTTCTATGTTCAGAATGAAATAGATTTGAACATTATAAAAAATTTTGGATTTAATGATGTTCGTATTATTTCTGAAAACGGAACAGATTTTGAGAGGATTACATTATATAAAACTCAATGCCAGCACGGCAGACGTGAAGTTGTAAAACCGATGTGCGAGCAAATCGGAATGCCTTATGACGCTATGGGAATAGTGTTTAAATCTGACAAAGAGAAAACATTATACGTTGCAGGGGACACAATCTGGTGTGATGAAGTAATTACGGCTATTGATAAATTCAACCCTGAAATCATTGTTATAAATGCTTGCGGCGCTACTGTATTGGTGGGTGAAGGCGAAAGGTTGATTATGGATATTGAGGATGTTAAAGCAATATCAAATTATGCAAAAAATTCAATCATAATTGCAAGCCACATGGACACAGTAAGCCATTTAACAGTTACAAGAGAGGATATAAAATCTCTAAAACTAAATAATGTTGTCGTGCCTGACGATAATGAGATATTGGAATTTGATAATTAAACACATATCAACAAATAACTTATCAAAAAAGTATCAGTTAGTTTGAGAGTGAATTATCATAGAGTTTTGGAATTTGTATCAGTAAGTTTTGAAAGATTTCCACCAAAATTTAAAAAGTTTAAGAATTCTCTCAAACTTTCGGGGGGTACTTTTCTCAATCTCTCTGATAATCTACAACCGAACAAGAATATCTTGTTTCCATAATAATGGAATGGATTAAAAGACAAATTTCATAAAAAAATTATCAGAGATAATTGAACAAATTATCTGCTTAATTTGAACTGTCTGACAGACAAAATTAAACATTTTCCGACTTAATTTTCACAAAATTGAACTTGCTTAATTTGGTTGTCCGACTTGTTTAATTTTAACTGTCTATTTATAGAAACACATACAAATTTTTTCTCCGCAAATTTTGTCAAAAGTTGATAAAAATACATCATAATAAAACTTTGATGTTGTTTTATGATTAGATAATATATTATCTATGTATTGGCATTTTGGGTAAATTCGGTTAATATATTATCTATGAATAATCAGTTTTTAAATCAAAAAACTCCTAATGAAATTGCGAAAAGTTTAGCAGATAAAATTAAAGAACACCGAAAAAAATTAAAAATTTCGCAGGAAGTTTTAGCGCAAAAATCCGGTGTTAGCCTTGGCAGCATCAAGAGATTTGAAACTAAGTATGAAATATCTTTACAATCATTTATTAAAATTGCTATTGCTCTTAATTTAGATAGTGACATTGAAAATCTATTCACAACAAAAACTTACACATCTATTGATGAGGTAATTAATGGATAATTATAAATATCTGAAAGTTTTTTATAATGACAAATTAGTCGGAATTTTTGCTAAGACTCCCGATAGACTCGTTGTTTTCAAACACGATGCTGATTGGCTAAATAATATTAAAGATAAATGTTTATCCTTGTTTGATTAAAAATAATTACTTAGAGAATATTCATCTTTTATATTTTAAATTTTAGTAATTTTTTTCGCCGATTTCAAAATATCCTTGCGGATGGGCACATACGGGGCAAAGTTCAGGCGCCTTTGTACCTGTAACAATATGTCCGCAATTACGACATTCCCAAACTTTTACTTCGCTTTTTTCAAAAACTTGTTTTGTTTCAATGTTTTTTAACAATGCTCTGTATCTTTCTTCATGATGTTTTTCAATATTTGCAACACCTCTGAATTTTTCCGCCAATTCCATAAAACCTTCTTTTTCTGCAGTTTTAGCAAATTCCTCATACATATCTGTCCATTCGTAATTTTCACCATCAGCTGCCGCATTAAGGTTTTCTTTTGTATCACCTATACAGTTTAATTCTTTAAACCAC
>JAFXYU010000273.1 GCA_017541565.1 bacterium
CCCGTCGATAATAAAGAAAAAGCAATTTTAGCAGAAACCAAAATATTCAAAATTGCAATAAATCAGCATGGAACAGAGTATAAGCCGGATGCAAGAATTATAACGGATTATGTTTTGACTGATATTTGCAAAAACTTTACTGAAAAAGTTGTGACCGTTCGAGAACAACTCCGATATCACTCAAATCGTGTTGAAAAATTTGATACGGAGTTTAAAGGTGCAACAATTATTTCAGCAGCAGAATATCTGAAATCAAAAGGATATGATGAAATACTTATCGTCGGTGACAACTCGGTAGATAGCATTGATTTTCAGAATTTGGTAAAGACGGAAATAGATAAACTTACTCCCAAAACAACAATCTATCAATATACAAACGGGAACTTTAATTTGCCGGTTAAAAGTATAACAGAGTTTTGCAAATAATAATTCCCCTAACATCAGCAAAATAATCTGTTATAGATAAATATAAAACTTAATTATTCATATATATTAGGCAAATTTTTTACATCATAAAAAATCTTTGCGTTATTTACAAAATCCTCAGGAGATGATGTTACAAAAAATTCTTCTTTTCCGATAAATGATTTATTGTTCAATAAAGACTTACGCGATAGGTCTTGTTTTATAAAATCAACAAAAATCTCGGCAGGATCAATAAACAATTCTTTTGGTGCATACTTTACAAATTCATTCATTAGATAGGGATAGTGAGTACACCCCAAAACTATTTTCTCCGGCTTAAATTCAAGCATTTCTTCAATTTCATACTTAATGTTTTTTCTTGCATCTTCGATGTTTTCCCCTACACCTTCCACAATTCCCACCCAATTTTTACTTGCCATCTCTTTGACTCTAATATTGGAATTGTGCTTTGTAAGTTCCTCCGTATATTTACCGGATTTTACAGTTGATTCCGTAGCAAAAACACCTACTCTCTGAACATTAGAAGTTGCAATTACTCCCGAGCAAGATTGAATAATCGGATAAATCGGGAAAGAGTATATTTGTTTTATTGTATCGTATGCCTGCGCAGAAGATGTATTACATGCAATTACAACCGCTTTTACATCCTTTTCTTTAAAAAATTTTATAATATTTTTGGCATACCCTATCAATTCTTCTTTTGATTTATTTCCGTAAGGAAGATGTACAGTATCACCAAAATAAATAACATTTTCACTCGGCAACACTTTTCTGAAGCGCGCAAGAACAGAAAGTCCTCCGACTCCTGAATCAAAAAATCCTATTGGGTTTGTATTATCATTGTTTATCATTTTTTCTTTTTCAGATATTCCATTATACCATCAGCAATTGCTTTTGCTGTTGCTTGTTTGCGTTTTTCAGTAACAAGTTCCGCACGTTCTTCAGCATTTGACAAGAATCCGGTTTCAACCAAAACAGCAGGAACATCCGTATGATTAATTACATAAAACTTAGATTTTAAGACACCTCTATCTTTAGAATCAATCTCTTTAACAAGATGTTTTTGAATTATTTCAGCCAATCCTATACTGTTTTCATGATAATAATGAGTTTCTAAACCACTCGGTTCTGTTGCTACGGCAGAATTTACATGAATACTTACAAAAATTTCAGGATTTTCTTCCTCAGTAAAATCGCATCTTTCCTGCAAACCTAAATATGTATCATCCACTCTTGTAAGCGCTGTCTTATAGCCCTTTGATTTAAGTATTGACGCAACTCTTTGTGATAATTCAAGCGTAATATCCTTTTCATTAATACCCTCTCTTATTGCGCCATAATCACTGCCGCCATGTCCAGGATCAATAACAACTTTATTTTTAATCGGAGGTTTTTTAGGTGTTTCTGACGTTTCTGATTTTGAATCATCCTTAGATTTTGCGGAATTTTTTGTGTACATTATTCTAATTGCTTTGCCGTCTACACTTTGAGCAACCTGTATTACATCTTCTTTAGAAACCTTCATTACTGACTTTACACCAATTTTAGGCAGAAGTGATAAAGTTAGATTCTTATAAGGTGTTCCGCTTAGAGTTTTTATTATATCCGGCTCATTATAACTCTGGACGTTAAATAAATAAATTCCGAAAGAATTATCATCTCTAACAATTGAATGTACAACAGTTGCAGTAAAAGAAAGTATCAATTCGGTAGTTTTTGAATTAATTTTCTTTATATATGCATTCTGCAAATTTGCAACAATCGGAGAAAGAGTTATATGATTAAGTTTATCCGCATTAATTAACAACATTGATTGCGCATCCGAAGAATAGACCGGAATATATTTTTCAGGAGTTTCTGTGGTTACAACAATACGTGCTTTATTAAATTCAAACTGTCCGATTTTTGCGGAATCCTTACAAGACCCGTCAAGGCACAGATTCAATTCTTTATTTCTGATTTTTTTATCAACAAAAGCATTCGGCAAATCTATTACAACTCTTTTGGGAGAATCAAGCATAAATGTCTTGGCTGCCGTTATCTGTCCGTAACCGCTGACTAAAAGACCGCCATTTTTGAGATAATACCCGTCAATAAAATATTTTGTTCTGAGTTTTAAATCGGACGAAATGTCAACCGATACAATTGAATCGTAAGTTTGCCCGTCAGAATTATTAAGTGTTGATAATTCAAAGGCTTTATTAATCTCATCCATCGCTGTTTTTGATGAATTATCTTTTTGTACATTCGGATTAACAGTAACTTTTTGAACCACCTGCGAATTTGCAACAACTCCTGAGTATGGTAAAACCTCAGGATTTTCATCATATATCGGATTAAAATACTCATTCGTTAATTGCAACTTCTCGGCAAGCACAATAACGTTTCCGTTTGCATTTATAAGTTTTACTTTTGATGCATCGAAGTCTTCCTCGAATGTTACAACGGCTCTTACAACATTGGGATTTGTCGAAAACTGTGCAAGGCGAATTTCTTTTATTTTACTTTTTTCAAAAACAAGTTGCTGCTTAGGACCAATTAAAACAGAATCATTTATATCAAAATAAATTCTGTTAGGATTTTCCAATCTGACATATTTGACCGGAAAATTGACATCACTTCCGTTATCTACAGAAATATATACCATACAACCGGAATCGTCATAATTCAAAGACATAACTTTAGCCGGTTCTGCCATTGATGGTAATGTTAAAAATATTAAAAATGTTATTATAAAAAATACAATTTTTTTTGCAAAATCCAAGGCTCCCGCCTCCCAAATCTATTGAGATTATACCTTAAAAAACGGATAAATGCAAAAGAAACAATAATATTAATCCAAAATTGTAATTCCCATACCTGATGATGTACCGTAATTATTCACCCTGTATCCGTGTCC
>JAFXYU010000274.1 GCA_017541565.1 bacterium
AAACCTATGATGCAGAACCTCGATGAATATCGAAGAATTAAAGCATCGGCTCTTGGTGCAGACGGCATTATGGATGAGGACTTTAACCACATGTTGGAAACAACATCAGAGCAATTCAAACTCTTAAAAATCAATATGAAAGAGTTAGTGTTCCCTCATTTGCACAAACCGATTGAAAAAATAAACGAATTATTGACGAAGATAAATCAACATCCTGTTTTACAAAAAGGAATCTTCTCTGCAATTATAGGAACGATCGGTCTCGGATTAGTCCTCACAACATTGGGAACTGCCACGATGCTTGTCGGAAAACTTGTTAAAGGTTATGGTGAATTTTTAGGATATGCAAGAGATTTAACCCCTGTTTTAATGAAGAACTCAATTAAATTACTTGAATTTTTAGGATTAAACTCTTCCGCTCACAACCTTACATTTGGTTCAAAAATAAAAGCATCAGGTAATCCGCTCGGTTTTGATTTAAGTACATTCTCTCTTAAAAGCGGTTTAATGGCTGATATCCGTAGAATCGATAAGAACCTAAAAGAAGGAATAGTAAGAAGTTTTAGAGAGCTTCCTGCAAATATTGCAAGATCAACAGTTGCACTAAAAACTTGGGCAATAACTTCAATACAAGCTCTACCATCAAGAATAATGGCAGGATTAACAGGATTAAAGAATGCATTTTTAGGAATACCGGGATTGATAAGTAAAGCCATAGTCTCTTTTAGAGCCTTTTCAATCACATTATTAACTTCACCGATTGGTTGGATAGCACTTGCAATTGGAGCTGTCGTATTTGTGATTTACAAATATTGGAAACCGATTACAGCATTTTTCAAAGGTGTATGGCAGGGATTAAAAGAAGGTATGCAACCTTTAATGCCTTTATTTAAAAGAATCGGTGATGCATTAAGTCCTTTAGTTAAACCCGTTAAAGCACTTATTGATTGGTTTAAGAAATTAATTAAACCTGTTGAGGACACAGGAGGAAAAGCCGAAGCAATGGGTGTTAAAGTCGGAAAAGCTATTGCAAATATTATCGTGAAAATTGTTGAACTCATAACAAAAGTGTTTGAGTTTGGTAAAAAAATCGGGGATATGCTTGCAAACGGTATTTTATCAAAACTTGGAAAAACCAAAGAGGCAATTGGAAAACACGCACAAATTATCAGAGATCACCTCCCACATTCTCCGGCAAAGACTGGTGCATTAAAAGACTTAAACAAAGTAAAAATTATTGAAACCATTGTTTCAACTATGAAACCTCAACCGCTCGTAAATGCTATGAATAAAAATTTAGGACTTATGATTGGCGGTATTAAAGGAAACATTGGAAGAGTCGGAATTGGCGGAGGTTCGTCATTCGTTGTGCATTATTCTCCGACAATATCAATGCCGTCAGGTGCATCAAAGGATGAATTCTCACAACTACTTAAACAGCACAAAGACGAAGTTGTTGCGTTATTAAAAAGAGAATTTGAACGCAGAGAAAGGTTGGCTTACTGATGTTTGCACAGCTTGGAGATATACAATTCGATTTAATAACATATTTTGACGGTATTTCTGAAACAATAACCTACAATTACGCAGAGCACGAGCGTATAAACAATAAAACTCTTCTTCAGTTCTTGGGCGAGAATTTGCAGGAATTCACCATAAAACTGAACTTACATTCAACTTTTTGCACACCAGAAGATGAGATTTTGAAAATCAGAGAGAATGCTAAACTCGGCAAACCTCTCAAATTTATAAAAGGAAATGGCGAATACATCGGAGCATTCGTTATATCTCAAATACAAAAAACAACAGAACAAACAAGTCCTGAAGGTGACTTGATCGCCATTCAGGTTGAACTTCAACTAAAAGAATACACAGGAAAAATCCCTGATGACGAGGAAGAAGAAAAAGGACTTAAACGCAGATAATGACCGAATATTATTCCTACATTACTAAAGACAAAGACCGATGGGACTTAATCGCATATAAGTTTTATAAAAACCCCACAAAGTATGAACCGATTATACGAGCTAACCCCGAAGTTCCAATCACCCCGATTTTAGAATCAGGAATCAAACTAAAAATCCCTGTCTTGGATGAATCCGAAACAATAAAGTTTATCTTACCCCCATGGAAAAAATAAATGCTAATACCTACTTACAAAATTGAATACAACAATAAAAACATCACAAAAGACGTGTCTGATTATGTTTTGAGTATTGAATACTCAGATTATGAACATGGACAAAGTGATGAAATTACTATAACTTTTGAAGATTCCGAGAACCTTTGGAACGGTGCTTGGATTCCATCAAAGGGTGATGCTCTTCGTCTTTGTGTCGGATATGTTGGCGAACAGATGTTAAACTGCGGTGCATTTGAAATTGATGAAATAGAATATAACGCACCGCCCGATACAGTTATTGTTAAAGCTCTTGCGACAGGAATTAAAAAATCATTCCGTCAACCAAACTCTGTCGGATACGAAAATAAAACCCTGCAACAAATTGCAAGCGAAGTAGCAAAAAGACACAACCTGACTCTTGTCGGGGAAATTGAAAATATAAAAGTTGAGAGGATTACTCAAAATCAGGAACGTGATTTATCATTCCTGAAAAGGCTTGCTGAACAATACGGCTATATTTTTAAAATAGCTGATGGAAATCTTGTTTTCTATAAAACCGAAAAACTTATTAATGCAGATTCCGCAAAAATTCTATATAAAACAGATTTATCCTCAATCAGTTTACGAGAAAAAACAAGCCACGCCTATAAATCCGTATCTGTTACATATAAGAATCCAAAGACAGGAAAAGTTGTCTCGGCTACTGCCAAGAATGATAAATGTGTTAAAGGTGACACTCTAAAACTTGACTGTCGTTGCGAAAATAAACAACAGGCTCTTGTTAAAGCAAATGCGGCACTTCAAAAAGGTAATTATACAATTGAAGGCTCTTTATCCATGCCGGGGAATCCGTATTTAGTCGCAGGATTAAATGTTGAAGTAAAAGATATCGGGCATTTTTCAGGAAAATATCATATTGCGGAAGCTCATCATATTATCGATAAAACTTCAGGCTATGCAACAAGTTTGGAGGTGAAATCGTGTTAAAGTTCGGTACTGTAACTGCCATCAATCCAAAAACCGCAAGAGCACGAGTTCAATTTGCCGATGATAATGTGACTTCATTTTGGCTTGCGATTTTACAGAAAAAAACTTACAAAGATAAATTCTATTTCATCCTCTCCGTTGGCGAACAGGTCGCTTGTCTTATGGATGAAAACTCTGAAGAAGGTGTTATTTTAGGTTCTATTTATACATCCGAAGATATTCCGATAAATGAAAGTGACAATGAATTCGCAGTTAATTTTGAAGATACAACTTATATAAACGCAAATAAAGAAACTCATACTCTTACCCTTTCATTTCCGAATATACATATTATCGGGAATATTACTCACGAGGGAACTTTGGATAATACAGCAGGGATTAATTCAGAATCAAATATTACATCATTAGCCGATGTAATAGATAAGAAATCTTCAATGCAGGATATGAGAGATATTTACAATCCGCACACTCACACAGGCAATTTGGGTGCTCCGACTTCTGCACCAAGTAAAGGAATGTAATGACTGTTTTAAATGAAATTAAATATGTAGATTGGCAATTCAAACTCAACGGCATCGGCGATGTCGCAGAAGGTGTTGAGGATATTAACCAATGCATTGCTTTAATCTTGAATACTCCAAAAGGTTCTGATCCGCATAGACCGACTTTTGGATCAAACATTCTTAAATATATTGATTATCCCGTTAATATTGCAAAGGCAAATATTATCAGAGAAACCATTGATGCAATTTCTATGTGGGAAACACGAGTTCATGTAAACTCTGTCCTGTTTGATGTTGAAGGCTCAAATATAAAAATAAAAGTACAATGGACTCTTAACGGCTCATCTACTAAAGGAACAGCGGAGGTGACATTATGACAACAAGACTCCCTGAACCTAATTTTATCGAACGTGATGCCGATAAAATAACTCAAGAATGGATTAGTCTTTATGAGGAAAAGACAGGCAAAACTTTACAGCCTGCACAGATTGAAAGACTTTTAATTGATGTCGGTGCATATAGAGAAAATCTGCTCCGAATTAAAATACAAGAGATCGCAAAGTCTAATCTTTTAACCTACGCACCAATGGAAGTGTTGGAGCATTTGGCAGAACTTGTCGGGGTTCACAAGTTAGAGGGAAAATATGCTAAAACAACAATAAAATTCTCTTTGAACGAAACTTTGAATTTTGATATTCCGATTCCAAACGGTACTGAAATTGAAACTGAAGATGGGAAATATACCTTTGCAACAGATGACGATACGAACATTCTTGCCGGCACGTTATCAGCAACAATTGGTGTTACTTGCGAAGAAACAGGCGAGGGTGCAAACGGTTATGCTATCGGAAAAGTAAATAATCTTCTGACTCCTTTATCATACGATGTTGATATTGTTGAAAGCACAACAGTTACAGACGGTGGTGCTGATGAAGAATCAGAGGATAGTTTAAGAGAAAGAATTAGGCTTGCTCCTGAAAGTTTCTCTAATGCAGGAAGCAAAGGTGCTTATAGATTCCATACATTATCCGCTCATCAATCAGTAACCGATGTTGAAGTATTATCTACATCAGCAGGTGTTGTCGATATT
>JAFXYU010000275.1 GCA_017541565.1 bacterium
AAAAGCGGATCTCCTCCGCGCCCAACCGCAGTCGGTCCTTTTTCACGCGGCGCACGAATTTTGTAGTTTGCTTCATCTATAATTTTGCCTTCACTCTGTTCTGAAGAGTTTTCGTGCTGATTCGTATTCTTATTATTTTCTTCAGGCATGATAATACTCCTTATATTTTTTATTACGGCATTTTGGGACAAAACTTTAGGGTTCAATGATTTATTTTTACAAATTGTTACATTAAAAATAAATCTGCAAAATGAATATACTTTTTTTGTATAATATTTGTATATTCAAAGGAGTGTAAATGGACAGATTCATCGGTTTTATCGGAATTGCAGTAATATTTTTAATTGCATTTTTGATGTCTAATAACAAAAAAGCAATAAATTATAAAACAGTCGGAATGGGCTTTATACTACAAATTCTTCTTGCAGTTTTTATATTTAAAGTTCCGGTAGGAACAAAGATGTTTTTACTTATCGGTGAATTTATAAGAAAAATTCTTGAATTTGCTTATGAAGGAGGAACTTTTGTATTCGGGCCTTTGCTGAATAACGGCAGACTTGCAGAATTATTTGAAGAAAACAGTTCGATTTTCACACTACAACTGGTTTGTTCAAGTATATTTATGATGGTGTTGGTTAACATTCTGTACTACTACGGCATAATGCAAAGGATTGTGGCAATTCTTGGCAAAGCAATGAACAAGATTATGAAAGTTTCGGGCGCAGAGGCTCTTTCCAACGTAGCAAGCGCATTTGTCGGTCAGATAGTTGCCCAAATTATGATAAAACCCTATCTTGAAAAATTAACTCGGTCTGAATTACTGGCATCAATGGCAGGAAGTATGGCATGTATATCAGGCGCAATAATGCCCATATATATAGGCATGGGAATCCCGGCACAATATCTGCTTGCCTCATCTGTTATGGCTGCTCCGGGAGCATTAATTTTGGCTAAAATTATTTATCCGGAAACCGGAGAACCCGAAACTCGGGAAAATATAAAAATTTCTAAAAAAAGAACATACGCAAATATTTTTGAATCCATTTCAAACGGTGCAAGCGACGGTATGAGAGCTGCAATAAATGTTACCGCGATGATTTTGGCTCTTGTTGCTCTGGTTGCTTTTATTGACTGGACGCTCGGATTGGGAGGAAGTCTTGCATACAAATATCTTCCCGGATGTTCTAATCTGGCATTTTTAGACCACTTATCACTCAAATGGATATTGGGTAAAATCTTCTGGGTATTTGCCGTCATTATAGGTGTACCGCTTCAAGATGCATCTGTTGTCGGATATTTGATGGGAACAAAAATTGTATTAAATGAGATGGTTGCATATATTAATCTTTCACAAATCGCACAAACACTCGCACCAAAAAGTTTTATGATAGCAAGTTTTGCGCTGTGCAGTTTCGGTAACTTCGGTTCTATCGCAATTCAAATCGGAGGTATCGGAGAACTTGCCCCCAACCAGAAGAAAAACCTTGCAAGGCTTGGTGTTCGTGCTTTAATCTGCGGAACTTTAAGTTGTTGGTTATCTGCTGCAATCGTAGGTATTTTGATGTAAATAAAACGTATCCTCGGCAGAAAGATACGTTTTTAATATATTTGACAATCTGTCTTTTACGACATCAAGTCCGTTAATGTAATTATGCCTTTCATTGCTGATTTGTTTTATACCGTCCGACTTCAGACCGTAATATATACCTTTGTTTTCTCTTTCTTCACAAGATTCTTTAATTAGCGTGATGATTGTATTTAATATGTACATTTCGCGGAAGGTTTGTTCATAAAAATGTACCAATTCCTTCTCGTTTTTCAACATTAATGATACCTCCTTGTCAGCCATCTGTACTATACATTATAAAACGACTGCAAAAAATTACATTAATATATTTTCAAAAATCAAAATTGATACAATTATTTACATGCTATAAATGCATTCAGATATTGGATAAGTTCATTGAAATCAATATTTTTTTCGCTGCTTTGGCGATTTTTAAGATATTCATCAACTGTTTGTAAAATCTCAAGAAATATTGATTCAGATAAATTGCCGCGGTAATAATCTTCATACACGCTCAAAATGTAAGCATAAGTATCTTCTCCGCCATGTTTTTTTATCTGAATAAACATATTACGAACATCGTCATTGTCAAAATTCAAATTCAAAATATTGTAATACAGCATTGCCGAACGCTCGATATTTTGCAAAATATGCTTTCTTGTAATATCTTGTTTCATCGTTTCAAAATAATTTACAAAACTCTCGTAAAGCCTGTCTTCGCTATACCGTTTGTAATTGAACTTTGTAATAAAGAAATCCTTTAAAAACAAATATATATCATTTTTTTCTACAAAGTATTTTGACTTAATTTCAATCCATTCATCAATAACTTTGTTCTCTTTCATAAAATCATCAATAAGCAAAATTTGATTAATATTTCTGTGACGATTCAACTTATAAAACAAATCCCGTCTGGAAACATCATCTGTTTCTACCAGTGTTATTTCAATTTTCTTCAGCATATCAAAAATTTTTGACGCTTGAAGTTTCTCTTCCTTAATTTGCGACCAAAAATTATGAAGCAAAACAAATAATGGTGCTGATTTCTCTCTTCCGGAAAGCCTTTCGCCGTTAATAATTTTTTCATAAATCACATTGTCTTTTTCGCTTAAATGCAATTTTAGATTACTGTTCTTCAACAGGTACTTTGAACGAATAGTTTTAATTGCCTTCTCATTTTGTGTCGTTGTTTTTTTGTAGCATTCGCATATTGCATGCAAAAGCAAAGACAGAGAAACAATTCTCCCCAATCCGTCTACAATAATATATTTGTTATCTGTTTTTTCAAAAACAAAAACAATCCCCAAATCAATACTGCGAGTAAATTGTTCGTCTTCAGTCATCAAATCCAAAAAATTTACCAACTCGCCGTCACACCTTGCATAATCCAAGGCATATAAGTCTTTCGCACTATTCAAAAAATCAAGTAAATTTACTGTTTCCATTATTCAGTTAAAACAAAACCGCCTGAAGGTACATTTTTAAGTTTGTCACCTTCAATTTTTGCTCTCAAGTTCTTTATATATTTATACACATAATCTCTCGGCAAATCAAGCAATGTCGCCAAATCTTTAGCATATACGGTCTTGCCGATATTATTAATCAAATATTCAAAAACCATTTGTTCCCTGTCTGTCAGAGATTTTTTCAGGATAATTTGAACATCCTTCTTTATTGCAGGAATATCTTCCATTTTTTCTTCCGCAATAACTGCCTTCTTTTCAGCCTTCTTCGACGGCAGCATTTCCTGAAGTTTTTTATTTAATTCTTCAGTCTTGGCATTATTCTTTTGCTGAACCATATCTTTTCCGGAAATTGAAAACGGTGTGTGAGAAATCTGACGTTCCCTTTCAAAAGCCCTTTCCGCAATTCTGGAAAATCCGTCTTCCATTCTTCCGGTATTGGAAGATGTACCTTTTGACATTACTATATCTACAACATCATTTGTCGATTTACTTTCTTCAACCTGCTTCCCTAATCGTGCCGCAAACTCCTCCAACGTAATTTTTTCCAAAGAACTTCTCCATTGCTTTATCTCTTCTTTAGTCAAATAATTTGGCATTAACAATCTCCTATACTAACCTATGATAGTCTT
>JAFXYU010000276.1 GCA_017541565.1 bacterium
GCTATCAACATAACATCAGGCGGAAGCGGAAAACCTGGAAGACAACTTTCAATTAGAGCATTTATAGCAAGTCCCGGCATTCCAAGTGATTGAAAAACATTACTTATTTGTATTATAAATTCGTGCATTTACCATAATCCCTTTATTCTGCTTTTTTATATAGTGTCGAAGATTCCTGAACACTAACATTTCCATCAGGAACAATCAAAACTTCAAATTTTTCTGTCCTGTTTGAATATTCAATTTCTATTATATCACCAACATTTAATTGTTTCGCAGGCTTTGCCGAAATACCGTTTACAAGAATCCTTCCTGTCTCAGCAACGGATGCTGCAACGCTTCTACGCTTTATTAACCTTGATACTTTTAAAAATTTATCCAACCTCATCAAATTTTCTTAATAACCTCTTTTACCAACGATTTAAACTTTTCTTTAGCAACATTTGCAGCCTTAATGACATCATTATGTGAAACAACAACTCCGCTTACGCCGGCCGCAGAATTGCAAATACAACTTATTCCAATAACTTTCATTCCTGCCCAAACTGCAACAATTGCCTCCGGAACAGTAGACATACCAATCGCATCCGCACCTAGAATCCTTGCCATTCGAACCTCTGCAGGAGTTTCATAGGAAGCACCCGGTAAAGCCATATACACACCTTCCTGCAAATCTATACCCAATTTTTCGCCTGTTTTTCTGACAAGTTCCACATAATCCGCATTATATACTTCGCTCATATCCGGAAAACGTTCGCCCATAGAATCATCGTTCGCTCCGACAAGAGGATTGACTCCCATACAGTTAATATGATCCGTGATAACCATCAAATCGGAAGGCTTGAAATTTGGGTTTACTCCGCCTGATGCATTTGTGATAAACAAAGTTTCCACACCAAGTTTTTTCATGACTTTTACAGGAAAAACAACCTTTTTTATCGGATGACCTTCATAAAAATGAAATCTGCCCTGCATCATAACAATTTTCTTACCGTTAATTTCAGCAAACACAAGTCTGCCTTTGTGACCAGCAACCGTTGATACCTCAAACCCGGGTATTTCCGAATATGGAATAGAAATTTCACAGTATTCATCCGCCAGTTCTCCAAGACCGGAGCCAAGTATTATCCCTATTTCAGGTTTAAATTCACCAATTTTTGTTTTAATAAAATCAACGGCACTGTTAAGCATATAACCCTCCTATATTGATTATTTTACAATAAAAAATCCCCGCAAAATAATTTTGCGGGGATTTTTTACAAAACTATATATTAGAACAATAATCTGAATAACAAGAACCTTTTGTTCAATTTTTCTGAAAATTTCTTTAAATTAGCAACAGTTTCAGATGTATCTTTCATAATCTGTTTCAGATTCTCTCTATCTCCTGCTTGACCGTTGATAGTATTCAGAGCCTCTGTTACTTCGCACATAGTAACATTCAAATTATCAATAGAAGTTGTTATTTTTTCTTTGAGTTTTTCATCCTTTGTCATTCTGTTGATTGATGTAGAAATTTCATTCATATTTTTCATTACTGCATTCAAATCTTCGCCAAATGATTTTGCATCAATCGCACCAACAATTGGAGCGAGTTGTTCAGCAAGTTTTGATACAGATTCGGCTGTTTGGTACATAGCCGGCTTAAATTTCTCATCACCTATAATTCCGTTAATATTCGTTGCCAACTTATTAAAGTTATTTGAAACATCACTCATCATCCAAAGCACTGCGTCTATATCGTTTCTTGATGTTTCAATAAGTTTTTCAGTTTTTGCAAGAGTAGTTGTTGCTTGAGCAGTCAACTCTTTAAAGTTAGTAACAGATTGTCTGATTTCCGCAACCATAGTATCGTTCATTAAGTCATTGACCATACGACTCATTTCGGTCAATGATTCAGCAGCCTGGTACTGCAAATCCATAAAGTCAGCAACCCTCATTGGTTCAACTATTGTATATGGTGATGTTTGGTATGGATATGGTAAAGGAGAATTATCCATAGGAGCAACTCTTAATCGCTTATTGCCTTCAACGGTTACAATCTTTCCCAGCATAAAGTGCGGAAGTCTTAAACCGGGGAGAGTTACAACATAATCTATTTTATTGGCAAATTGAGATTTTACAAATTCAGAGAGTTCAAGCGGAACTAATTTCGATGTCATTATCTGAGATTTCTTTACTTTTCCGACTACATAATATTTATCATCTAACTTTATTTCAACATCAGAGTTTGCCGGAATAATATCTTTTGCTTCAGCCGGAATATAAACAGAGCGCAATTTGGGAGGTGTAATTTCTAAAAACTGCTCACCAATCAACCCGGACTGCTGTATTGAAATAGTTGACGCTTTTGGGATTTCTATCCCCGGCTGTGTTATAACAAATTTCATTTTTACATAACTGGATTCTCCATCAACAACCGGAGTAATTTCCTCAACCTGTCCTACCCTCAAGCCCATCATTTGAACGCCGGAACCTGGACGCATTCCGTTAACATCCTTAAACTGAACTTCAATTCTTTCCGCGGATGAAAAAGAACGTCCTTTTATCCACAATATTGTGAACAAAAGTATTGTTAAAGAAATTATAGTTAATAAACCTACTTTGAAAGCCGATGATATTCTCATTTATCTATCCTTATTAATTCATTTTCATTGGACCATCTATTGCTGCCTCTACGAACTGCCTTGTATAAGGAGTTTCTTCTCTGCACAATTCTTCGGGCGTACCCTCAAATACTGCATGACCATTATACAACATTAAAACCGAATCGGCTGTCCTACGAATAGTTGACATTTGGTGGGTAACAACAATTGAAGCGGCATGAGTTTCATTTTTCAGCCGTACGATATAATCTTCAATCAACGTTGAAGAAATAGGATCAAGTCCTGCCGTCGGTTCGTCATAAAGTATAATTTTAGGTTCCGTCACAATTGCACGGGCAAAACTGACACGCTTTTGCATACCGCCCGACAGTTCGGAAGGAAACTTTTCTTCGATTCCGGATAAACCAACCAGTTCAAGTTTTTCCGCAACAATCCTTCTGAGTTCTTTCTGTGTATATTTACCTCTTAAATCTTTTCTTTCCTGCAAAGCAAATGATATATTGTCAAAAACATTCAGAGAGTCAAACAGTGCGGAATACTGAAACACCATTGCGATATCTCCGCCTGTCGTAACAATTTCCCCCGAATCTTTTTCTAAAAGTCCGCTTATCAACTTTAAAACAGTACTTTTCCCCGAACCGGAGAAACCGACAATGGAAAGAATCTTCCCGTCATCTACCTTAAAAGATATGTCATCAAGGATAACTTTTTTATCAAATGTTTTAACAAGATGTTTTACTTCTATACCCATAACTTACCCCGTTAATAAAAACATGCCGCCGCAAAAATTAAATCAAGAATGACAATTGCCACAAAAGACCAAACAACAGCCTTTGTAGTTGCCAGTCCGACGCCTTTCGCACCGTCTTTAGCAGCCATTCCGCAAGAACAACTGATTAGCGTAATCACAAAACCAAAAGATATTGCCTTCATTATGCATACATTAAGATCATGCATATTAAGACCAAACCACACGGAATCAAAGAAGGCTTTATAACTTAATCCAGAAACCAAATTTGAAGCAATTGCACCGCCTAAAATTCCGACAGCAGACGATATAACAACAACTAACGGCATCATTATCGTTCCGGCAATAACCCTCGGTGTAAATAAATAATGCACGGGATTAACATGCAATACCTGAATAGCATCAATTTGTTCCGTAACACGCATTGTTGCAATCTCAGATGCAAGAGAGGATCCTATCATTGAAATAATAGCAAAACCCGACATTATAACGCCCTCTTCTCTAACCATTAGAATAGACACTAACATGCCGACATAATTTCCGCCGCCTTGCTTTACCATTTCACCCGCAACCTGCATTGCAACAATTACCGACGTCATCCCCACTATCGAAAGAGTAATAGGAAGCGATGACACACCAAATCTGGCACATTGAAACAATATTTCCTTAACCGTTGTCGGGAAATTTTTTAAACCGCAAAAGAACTCCAGACCATACCCCACAATTCTGCCGAGCGTGGATACAAAACTCTCAAATTCCGCCTGAAAAGCCCTGAATATTTTATATGTATAGGTTGCTTTATAGTATATTTTCATAATATTACCTGTATAGTAATTTACTACACATCTTCAATTTATTATATCAGAGTTAAGTAATAAAGTACAAATTTTAAAACATTTGTGATAAAATCGATACTGTAAAAGGAGGGCTAATGTTCGGAATAATTCTTGCAGGAGGTTCAGGTAGCAGACTTTGGCCGTTATCAAGAGAACTCTACCCGAAACAACTACTTAATATACAGAACACAGAAAGTCTTTTACAAGCAACTTTTGAAAGACTGGTAAAAATCATTCCTGAAGAAAACATAATAAGCATGACGGGTGTTAAACATGTTGCCAATGTAAAATACCAGTTAGCCAAAATTTGTCAAAGCCCTACGGTACTTTCGGAACCGATTTCTAAAAACACCGCACCGGCTATTGCACTTGCTTCCAAATACATAATGGATAAATTCCAATCAGATTCCGTAATATTAGCAGTTCCTTCCGACCATTTAATAAAAGACACCGAAGCGTTTCTCCAAACAGTATCCGAAGGTGAAAAAATTGCGGAACAGGGATATATTGTAACATTTGGAATAAAACCTTTATATCCCGAAACAGGTTACGGGTACATTAACATTTCAGACAATAAAATTCTGGACGGCAATATTGTTAACAAATTTGTAGAAAAGCCGGATAGTGAAACCGCAAAAAAATATATAAAAGACTGTCACTATTACTGGAACAGCGGAATCTTTATGTTCAAACCATCCGTCCTTATGGAAGAACTTTCCAAATATTCAAAAGATATTTATTCAAAATTAGACAAATATAACTTTACAAAATCTGACGAAATACCATATATTGAGTTTGAAAAAATGCCGTCAATTTCAATTGATTATGCAGTTATGGAAAAATCCGATAAAATTGCACTCGTAGAATTTAAAAGCGACTGGAATGATTTGGGGAGTTGGAAATCTGTGTATGACGTCGGAAATAAAGACTCCGATGGCAATGTTCAAATCGGACATGTGCTAAATGAAGGTTCAAAAAATTCACTTATTTATTCATCTTCAAAACTGGTTGCCGCAATCGGTCTTGAAAATACTGTTATCGTTGAAACAGAAGATGCCATTCTTGCATGCAAATCAGATAAAACACAAGATGTTAAAAAAGTTTTTGACAAATTAAAAAAACAAAATGATAACACATACTTGGTACACAAAACAGTCTATCGTCCTTGGGGTTATTATACAGTACTTGCAGAAGGAAAAGGTTTCCTTACAAAAATGATTCAAGTAAATCCTGGACAAAAGTTATCCGTACAATCACACAATCACAGAAGCGAGCACTGGGTTGTTTTGGAAGGTATGGCAAAAGTTTTGTTGGAAGGAAAAGAGCACATTCTTAGTCCCGGACACAGTATTGATATAGATGTCAAAGAAATTCACTCACTCCAAAATCCATACGAAGATACCCTTAAAATTATAGAAGTGCAAAAAGGTGACTTGCTCGTAGAAGAAGATATCGTTCGCTACGAAGACATGTACGGCAGAGTATAAGTGTTGATATCAGATTATATTCGTGATATACTGCATTCAAGAATGTGGTGTATTAAAGGAGTTTGTATGCGAGTAAATGCAATCAACGGTTACCGTTATCATTGTTCAAACAGAGTATTAAATCACAAAAACAAAAATGTATCCTTTGACGGCAAACACGATTGTGCCAAATTTTTCGGCGGACTTATGGGAGCATTAGGAACTATTGGCGCAATAGGAGGAACAATTATTATGACCGGCGGTCTTGCAATACCTGCTATTATAGGTTACGGAGCAGCCTGCACCGCAGGAGGTGCAATTATCGGACATCAGATTGATAAAGGTGCGGAAGAATACGAAAAAAATAAAAACAAAAATGATAATGATAAAAAATAATACTTTTTGTGTTACGATTTAGTGATGAAAAATTTTTATCTAAAGTCCATGGGGTGCAAGTCTAACCAGTTTGAAGGACAAATTACCGCCGAAAAACTTGTTAATGCCGGATATAATCAAGTAAATAAACTTGAAAACGCTAATTTTTATATACTTAATTCTTGTTCTGTCACTCACAAAAGCGACAATGAAGCAATGTATTTGTTAAGACACGCTCACGCACTCGGATTAAAAACTATACTCACAGGATGCATTGCCCAAATTGAAAAAGAGAATTTGTTAAAAGAACCTTTTATTGATTATGTATTCGGAAACGAAGACAAGTATAACATTGCGCAATTGCTAAAAGAAAATAAAAACTACGCAGTAAAAGACCTAATGGCTGAAAAGGAATTTTGTGAAGCAAAATTGAACGACACAACAAAAACCAGAATAAGTATAAAAATTCAGGATGGGTGCGATAACAGGTGTTCATATTGCATAATCCCATTCGGGCGCGGTAAATCAAGAAGCGCAGATAGTGATTTTATAATAAAAGAAATAAATCGCTATGTTCAAAACGGATACAAAGAAGTTGTATTTACAGGAATACACATCGGTCAATGGGGTAAAGAGCGGGGACTTTCCATTCTTGACCTGCTAAAAGAAATTGAGAATAAAACAAATCTTCACAGATACCGTCTGGGTTCACTCAATCCGCTCGAAATCACAAACGAACTTCTAAGTTTTCTGCAAAACAGTGAAAAATTTTGTCCGCATTTTCACTTGTCGCTTCAATCTGCTTGCGACAATACACTAAAACGCATGAACAGGCACTATACAACCGAATACTACTTGGAACAAATAGAAGACATCGTTTCACGTTTTAACAATCCGTTTATAGGAAGTGACATAATAGCAGGATTTGTCGGGGAAACTGAAAAAGATTTTCAAACGACAATAGAAAATCTGGAAAAATCTAAACTTTCTAAAATTCATACCTTCCCTTATTCCATAAGAAAAGGAACTGCCGCTGAAAAAATGGACGGACATTTACCGGAAAAAGTTAAAGAAGAACGTGCCGAAATAATAAAAAAGATTTCCGCAAAAAAATTCGAAGAATTTATAAATAACAATATAGGAACAGAGCAAGAAGTACTGATTGAAAAAAGACCGGACAAAAAAACAGGTCTGTATAAAGGTGTAACACGAAATTATTTGAATATAATTTTAAAAGAGGGTGAATTTAACACCCTCCGCAAAGTTATTCTAAACTATGATAATATTATTAATTAATAATATCTCCGTATTCTTCCGGATTATTCAATAAATCATAGTTAATTTCATTTTCATTATCCGCAATCGCAGCCGCAACAACAGCATCAGATGTTACGTTCAACAGTGTTCTCATCATATCCGTAATTCTTTCGATAGTAAAGAGGAATGCGAAACCTGCAACCAACTGTTCCGGACTCAATCCCATACCGTTAAGAACCAGTGCAATTGTTATCAAACCTGCACCCGGAATACCTGCACATGTTGATGATGCGACTATTGCCAAAAGTCCTATTTGTATAATAAGGAACGGTGATAATGCAACGCCGTACGCTTGAGTCAAAAAGATTACGGCAATTGTCTGTAACATTGCAGTACCGTCCATATTCAAAGTTGCACCTAGCGGCAAAACGAAACTTGCAATCTTATGTGAAATACCTCTCTTTTCACAGCAGGCTATTGTTAAAGGTAACGTTGCAGAAGAACTTGCCGTACCGAATGCTACCATCATTGCCTCTGCAATAGCGGCATATAACATCCAAACAGGCACTTTGGAAAATATCTTCAAAAATATCGGATATACAATAAAGAACTGTATTCCGAATCCGATTGCCAAAACAGCCAAATATTTCGAAATACTTGCAAATATATCTACTCCGAAAGAAGAAACCGCAACTGCCGTCAAAGCGAAAACACCGGGAGCGGCAAAAGCCATAATCCAATCGGTAATTTTCATAGTTGCCGCAAATATTGATTCAAAGAAACTTACAAACGGTCTGTTAATTTCACCGACTTTAGCGAGCGCAACAGAGAACATTAACGCAAATACGATTATAGGTACCATATCTCCGTTAGCAATTGATGCCAACGGGTTCTTCGGAATAAATCCGAGTATAATATTCAAAAGATTTCCTTTTTGGGCTTCAATAGTTGCCGCAACATGTGCTTGAATATCTCCGGCAACATCGGCATTAATATAATGAGCCGCTCCTATACCGGGCTGCATTATAAGCGCAAGGACTGCTCCAATCGTTACTGCAACCACAGTAATAATACCGTAATAAAGAACCATCTTTGTTCCGAGTTTACCGATTTGTTTGCTGTCGCCGACAGATGTTATGCCGATTACAATTGCAGAAATAACCAGCGGTATAACAATCATTTGGATAAGTCTGATAAAGACCTGCCCGATAAATGTCAGAACCGCTGTCAAAACCGGATTTGGAGAATTGTGCATCCATATACCGACAAAAACACCAAGCACCAGACCTGCAAAAATGTGCCAGTTACGCTTTAAACCAAGTCCCAGTGCAATCAGCACCTGCATATAAAATTTCATAGATATATACCTCTCATACTTTTAACCAGTTTATTCTACAATTTTTTAGGGCAAAAGTAAAGTCAATTCAACCATTCGTATTACTCAAAAGATTACTCGGATATAACACTTTCCCCTGCGATTTTCTCACCTTTAATAATATATCTTGCCGTTTCTTTTTTTATCAAACTGCCGTCAATCAAAGAAAATTGTTCAAGTACTAAATTATTAATCCCTGAAAACTTTCCTCCTTCTAATCTTATTGATACGGTATCAGTTAACATTTTATTATCATAAGGCGCTTTCTTTGAAAAAACTATTAAGTTTCCTTCAACAGCACGCAATGTGATTTCCGCTCTCGCACCTGTAAACGGATTATCCAGAGTAATAACATCACCGACTCTGGAAAGATTCCACATATCAACACTCTGAGGTTTGAACGTTCTGTAACTGTTAGTATCATCAAGTTTTGCCGTTACTCTCCAAGAACCGTAAAAAGATTTTGGAATTTCCTCAACAGATACTCCTGCGGATAAAGTAAAGTCCTCTGCAAATGCAGGGAGGAACAATAACATAAAACACATTAATAGTTGCAGAATTCTTTTCATAATACCTTTTATAATGATTAAACAGTTAATGTCACATTAATTATTATTAACCGTTTTTAAGGTTTTGTAAAGTTTTGTAAAGAATATTATAAAAAACAGGCAA
>JAFXYU010000277.1 GCA_017541565.1 bacterium
GCTCGTGTTCTTGAAAACTTGGGTGTTGATTTAAACAAAATCAGAAGCAATGTTGTTAAGATGCTTGGTGATTCCAAACCGACTGCAGGTTCGGGTGTCGGTTCATCGTCAAGTTCGTCTTCTTCAAGTTCATCTTCTGCAAGCAAGGTTAAGACTCCGAGTTTGGATGAATACGGAACGGATTTGACACTTGCGGCATCCGAGATGAGGCTTGACCCTGTAGTTGGCAGAGAAAAAGAAATTGAGCGTGTTATACAAATTCTTGCAAGAAGAACAAAAAACAACCCTGTACTATTAGGTGAACCCGGTGTCGGTAAAACCGCAGTTGCAGAAGGGCTTGCAATAAGAATTGTTAATAATGAAGTTCCGGATATTCTGGAAGATAAAAAAATTATTCAACTGGATATGGGTTTATTGATTGCAGGTACAAAATACAGAGGTGAATTTGAGGAACGTCTTAAAAAGATTATGGACGAAATTCGTCAGGCGGGTAACGTAATTCTTGTAATTGATGAAATGCATACTCTTATCGGTGCGGGTGCTGCGGAAGGCGCGATTGATGCGGCGAATATCCTTAAACCGGCACTTTCAAGAGGCGAACTTCAGGTTATCGGTGCAACGACTTCCGATGAATACAGAAAATACGTTGAGAAGGATTCTGCACTGGAAAGAAGATTTCAGCCCGTAATTATTGAAGAGCCTTCTATCGATGAAACAATTGAAATTATAAGAGGGCTTAAATCAAAATACGAAGAGCACCATAATTTGATAATTTCCGATGATGCAATTATTGCTGCTACAAAATTATCAAGCAAATATATAAATGACAGATTTTTACCTGATAAAGCAATCGACGTAATTGATGAGGCTTCATCAAAGGTTCGTTTGAAGGTTTGTACTCTTTCTCCGGAAGGAAAAGAACTTGATAAAGAATTAAAAGAAATTATCAAGGAAAAAGAGGATGCAATCAGAAATCAGGAATTTGAAAGAGCATCTGCGCTCAGAGATGATGAAGCGAATATGAAAGACAAAATTCGCGAGGTTTCTGAAGAATGGCGTCGTCAGAATGATGCTAATAAACCTACTGTTACGGAAGAAGATGTGGCTCAGGTTATAGCAACGATGACCGGCGTTCCAGTTACAAAACTTACGGAAGGCGAGTCTGAAAGATTGTTAAAACTTGAAGAAATTCTTCACGCAAGAGTTATCGGTCAATCTGATGCGGTTGTTGCAATATCAAAAGCAATCAGACGTGCAAGAGTCGGTTTAAAATCACCAAACAGACCAATCGGAAGTTTCATTTTCTCCGGTCCTACAGGTGTCGGTAAAACAGAACTGGCGAAAGCACTCGCTGAGGCCGTGTTTGGAAGTGAAGATAATATGATTCGTGTTGATATGTCAGAATTTATGGAAAAACATTCAACCGCAAAACTTATCGGTTCACCTCCTGGATATGTCGGATATGATGATGGCGGTCACATGTCCGAATTAGTCCGCAAGAAACCGTATTCTGTTATCTTGTTTGATGAAATTGAAAAAGCACATCCGGATGTATTCAACATCCTGCTTCAAATCCTTGATGACGGACGTTTGACGGATGCTAAAGGTAAACATATCAATTTCAAAAACACAATTATAATTATGACATCAAACGTTGGTGCAAGTATGATTACAACTCAGGGAAAACTTGGGTTCTCAGCATCATCTGATGATGCTAAGAAGGATAAGTACGAAAAACTCAAAGATACGGTTAATGAAGAACTTAAAAAGGCTTTCAGACCGGAATTCCTGAACCGTATCGATGATATTATCGTATTCTCTCACCTGAGCAAGGAAGAAATTCGTCAGATTGTTGATTTGATGATGAAAGACTTGTTTAAACGTCTTTCGGAACGCGAACTTTCAATTGAGGTTACGGATGAAGTTAAAGATTATCTTGCAAAAGATGGTTATAATGAAGCGTATGGCGCTCGTCCGCTTCGCAGACTTATTCAGAAGAAGATTGAAGATCAACTCGCTGAAGAAATTCTTACGAATGCTTACGAGCCGGGAGATACAATTCTCTTGAAGTTGGATACTTCTGAAGGTGAAGGAAACGAAAAACTCGTTTTTGAGCGCAAAGAAGGGCACAAGAAAGAAGAATCCCGCGCCTCCGTTCATCACCTCAACTCTTCAGCAGGAAGCTTCCAGAAAGCTCGGTTTTCAGGCTGAAAGAACAATGAGAGCCGCAC
>JAFXYU010000278.1 GCA_017541565.1 bacterium
AAACTGTTGTGGTGTATGAAATTCATAATAATCCGATAGTTACAATTGATACTTGGATAAAAACAGGTTCAATAAACGAAGACGATAAAAATAACGGTATATCGCATTTTTTGGAACATCTTTTCTTTAAAGGAACCAAAGAACATCCGACGGGAGAAATGGACAGAATTTTGGAATCAAAAGGTGCGATTGTTAATGCGGCTACGAGTAAAGACTTTACTCATTACTATATAACAATACCTTCCGAGTATTTTGAAACTGCTCTCGATTTGCATGCCGATATGCTTTTGAATCCTCAAATTCCAAGAAAAGAACTGGAAAAAGAGAGAAAAGTTGTATTGGAAGAAATCTCAAAAGATGCAAATACTCCTTCAAAACTCGCGTACGATAATCTTAACGAAATGATGTATACAAATCATCCGTATAAAAGAAAGGTAATAGGAACTTCTGATAATGTCGGAACAATGCGCAGAGAAGAAATTTTGGAATATTTCAATAAATACTATTCGCCGTCAAACATGGTAACTTTGGTTGTCGGGGATGTTGACACGGAAAAAACTGTTCGGAAGATACAAAACTCTTTCAATCAAGCATACAAAAAACCTGTTAAAATATCATTCAAAAGGGAGCACCAACTGCCAAATCAAAAACGTAAAACAGAATATACCGACACTCAGTCCGGATATATGATGATAGGCTTTAGAGGGGCAGAAATTTCTTCCCGTGATACCTTTGCTTTGGACGTTTTATCAGAAATTTTGGGTGGCGGGAAATCATCAAGACTTTATAGGGATATTAAAGAACAAAAAGGTCTTGCATATTCAATCTCGGCATCAAATGCAAGTTTTAAGGATGACGGTATTTTTTACATAACTGCTAATTATTTGCCCAATAATCAACAAAAACTTGAAAACGAAATATTTACTGAAATATCTTATTTGCAAAAGTATGGTGTGACAGAAGAAGAACTTGACAGGGCAAAGAAAAAAATTATACAGGATACTTATTATTCAAGAGAGTCCACATCAAATATTGCTTCTGAATTGGGATACATATTTACTCTTACAGGAAACTCCTCTCTTTATGAAGGGTATCTGAACGGAATAAAAAAGGTAACTGCTTTGGATGTTCAAAATGTTGCAAAAAAAGTCCTCGGATTAAATAAATGTGCCGTTTCCATAGTTCTTCCGGAATCCTTAAAGAATCCTCCGATTGCGGAAGCCAGACAATCTTCTTATTCAAAAGTTTCAGAAAAATCAGGTACAGAAAAATACGTTATGGATAATGGTGCAACGCTTCTTGTTAATAAAAACAAAAATAATGACATTATTGCAATAGAAATATTTGCAAAAGGCGGAGAATTTATTGAAAAGATTGCAGGAGAAGGCACTTTGACTGCTCCGTTGATGTTTAAAGGTACAAAAAAATATTCTTCTCAGGAGTTGGCATATCTTATGGATGAAAACGGGATAAAAATTTCTGCCTCCTGTGATTCGGACTTTTTTATAATAAGCGTTCAAACCACGACGGCTCAGATTGATGCTACATTTGAGATTTTAGATGAAATAATGAATAATGCACTTCTGGAAGATAATGAGTTGGAAAAAGTCAGAACGGAAATTCTGTCAAAAATTAAACAAAGACGGGATATTCCTATGAACGTTGCATTGGAAGACTTTAAAACTTTAATATTCGAAGGGAGTGTTTATTCTCATACAAATAAAATTCTTGAAAAAACTCTGCCAAAGATAACCAGAGATGATGTCGCAAATTATTATGACCGGATTTTAAATTCCAAAAATATTGTAATTTCCGTTAGCGGAAATGTACAGTCTTCCGTAATTGCGGAAAAATTCGGTTCAATTTTAAAATCCGGCAATTCGCCGAAGTTTGATTTTAATAAATATTCTGTGACAAAATTAAATTCACCAAAAACAACAACGAAGACTGTTAAGAATTTACAGACGGCATGGCTTTTTGCCGGATGGCAGGCAGCGCCTGTAACAGACAAAAAAGATTTTGTTACATTGAAAGTAGTGGATATTCTCCTAGGTTCAGGTTTAAGTTCAAGGCTATATAAAAATTTAAGAGAAGAAGGCGGATTGGCTTATCAACTCGGAACAAGTTATTCTCCACGAAATCTCGGCGGTACATTTATGGCATATATAGGAACAAACCCATCTACGCTTGAGTATTCAAGAAAAAAAATGATAGAAGAAATTTATCGTCTGAAAAAAGAATTTGTGTCTGACACAGAATTGCAAGATGCTAAGGACAGGCTTAAAGGTGCTTTTATTATTGTATTGGAAACAAAT
>JAFXYU010000279.1 GCA_017541565.1 bacterium
ATTTAAATCCCCTGCGTTTATAATTACATCTTGGTTTGTCTGAAATACAAACAATCCGTCTTTTGTTTCAACTTCAGTTCCCTGCGGAATTGTGAAATCAAAATCAAGTGCATTATCAAGACTGAATTTTAATATAGTTTTTGATGAACTTGCAAGTAATTGTTCAACGCCTAAAGGTTCACCGATGTGTTTAAGGACATCAAGCGGTGCATAACTTAACAGATTTTTCTTTGCGGTTTCTTGAATTTCCATCCTCAAAACCGTTTCACGATAAGCACCAACATCTATCATTAATCGTTCAATTTGTGCCGGTTGTAAAACTTTGCCCGATTTTTCCTCAAATTTCTCAATCCATTCTTTTGTTATGGTATCGGGATTTCTGTCAATAAAATTAGGTTCAGGAAGTTGTGTCATAATGTCACCTCCGCAGTTCCCGATGTTTTACTGCTCGCCAATGTCCATTCGACTTTTATAAGAATGGTTGAGCCGTTAATTTCAACTTCGGTTTTATTTATTTTTACTCTCGTTTCCCATAGATTTATTGCATCAATTGTTTCCCGGATAATATTTGCTTTCGCCGTATTGACGGGATAATCAACATATTTCATAATGTCCGATCCAAAAGTAGGTCTGTGAGGATCAGAGCCTTTTTGAGTTTGTAATATTATTGCGATGCATTGGTTTATGTCCTCAATTCCCTCAGCGACACCGCCGATTCCGTTGAGTTTACATTGCCAATCTACATATTTTATTTCATTTATTAATGTCATTTTTTTACCTAACTACATTGTTTGACTTGGTGCAGAAGTTGGACTTCCCTGATTTCCTGTGTGAGTGTGTGGATTATAAATATCTCTCATTGCTTGCATTGTTGAAGTTGCATCGGCAACATCTGCTTGAGAGGTGATTCCGTTTGTATTTGCAAGTGTTCCGTCTTGCGTAATATTTCCGACTATATTTATGTTGGGAAATGTTATTGTAAGGGTTTGAGTTTCCTTATTTACATTGATAAAAGTGCCATCTTCAAAGTTGGCGGCAAATTCTTTTTCGCTTTGATTTACAGGTGTGTCCTCTGCGGTATAAATAGCACCGAGGATAACACCTTCTTCTGAATTTTCATCCATTAGGCACGCAACCTGTTCGCCTACGGCCGGCATAGAATAAAACTTATCTTTGAAAGTTTTTGTTTGCAGGACTGCGAGCCAATAGGAATTCATACCATCTTCTGCGAATTGAACTCTCGCTCTTGCGGTCAGAGGATTTATCGAAGTTATAGTTCCAAACCTTAACACGATTTCACCTCCAAACTTGTTGCATAACCTGAAGTTTTATCAATTACGTGATGAGCTTCTGTGATGTGATATTTCCCTGAAAAATATCCAAGATCTTTAAACTCCACATTTAATCCTGCGACAAGATAAGGATTTCCCGGCATTGAAACAGAACCTTCAATGGTGTAATTACCTTTCGCAAGTGCCGCCTTTGCCTGTAATAATGCCTGTTGTTTATTCTCTGCACGTGCAGAGATTTTAAGGGTATCACCTTTTACACAATTCGGATTTTTAGCAGTCGCAGTTACATCTTTGCCTGTTTTCGGATTTCTATATGCAACTGAAACCGATTTATATGCGTGGCTTGTTTTTTCTCGTAGGTTTATTGATGATAGTTCTGACTTATATAAAATCTTGGCAGAATCAGCAGATATAAGTTTTTCAGACTTATAAAACACAAGTTTATCTTCAGCAATTTTAAATACATATCCATATTGCTCCGAAAGACGTTTCAGGAATGTTAAGTCTCTTTCGTGGTTTTGAGTTATGCGTTCAACCTTTACATCTTCAATCTCACCGACAAGAGTCAGTTCGTGTTTTTTAGCGATTTCATTTGCGATTTGTTTCAGGGTTTTATTTTCATATCCGACAGAATTTTCCTGACGGAATGCTTTTTTAATTCCAGTCGCAAGTGCTTTTACCATCAATGTATCAGGAGGTGTGTTGTATTCAATTTCATCAATTTCAAAAATTCCGCAGTTTAATAATTTTTCCCCTGCGTATCC
>JAFXYU010000280.1 GCA_017541565.1 bacterium
CCGAATAATAGTTAACGGACAGTTAATGAAAGGTAAAAATGGTGCAGCCGGTGAAATGCATTTTAAATTATATCCGGACAAAAGAAGAAAATGTACTTGCGGCGGTTGGGATTGTTTTGAGATATATGCTTCCGGAACGGCATTAAAATTGGATGCCGAAGAGGCATTGAATGATAAAAATGTCACAACCTATGATGTTATAGAAGGTGTAAATCAAGGCGATGAAAAAATGATTGCGATTTTAGACAGGTGGCAGAATGATTTGATTATCGGTATAAAAGGACTTACAAATCTGTTTGATCCAGATTGTGTCATTCTTTCCGGGTCTATGGCACAGTTTGTTGATTTTAAACATGTAGAGGACGAGGTTAATTCGGATATTGTTACAACACCGACATCGGTAAGAATTGCAACCGCAGGTAACTATGCAGGTATGATAGGTGCAGCACTTCTTGCAATGGAGGGTGTGTAGTTATGGGTAAAGCAAAACAAAGAAGTCTGAGAAACGGAATAAATAAGTCATACCCTTATATGACAAGAGAAAAAGCATTAATCTCGGTTGTTGAAAATATTGAAGATAAGGAAAAGGTTATTGATACGATAACTTTGTTCGGGTTTTCGGCAGAAGAGATGCTTGAAGCAGGGGCTGCTTACGAGGATGTTCTTGCATTCGGCGGAATAGTAAACTAAGGAGAGTTATGATAATAAAATTAACACAAGCACATATAATCGGAGCATTTATTTCATATTTGATAGGAGTTTTCATTGTTCCCTTTGTGATTGAGTTTTCTCAAAAAGAGGGATTGGTAGATATTCCAAATGAAAGAAAAATTCATAAACTGCCTGTTTCAAGACTTGGCGGAGTTGCTATTTGGTCAAGTGCAATGCTTACTTTCTTGGTTCTTGTGCTTTTGAGTTATTATCCATACGGAAGTCTGCTTTCGGGGATTCTGTTGGGCGGCTCTTTAATGTTTTTGTTGGGGTTAGTAGACGATATTTATAACTTAAACGCAAAATTTAAACTTTTAATACAACTTTCGATTGCGACAATTGTGTTTTTGCTGGGAGTTCAGATAGACACTATTTTTAATCCTTTTGGAGGTGCGCCGTTACAACTGGGTATTTTTTCGTATCCGATAACTATATTATGGATAGTAGGTATTTCAAATGCAGTTAACTTTATAGACGGTGTTGACGGTCTTGCGGGCTCGGTAATAACGGTTAGTTCCATAACTCTTGCGCTTATCGCTGTTGCAATAACTCCGGCGCAGCCGATTACCGCGCTTATTGCATTTATTTTGGCGGGTTCTATGCTTGCATTTTTAACCTTTAATTTTAATCCTGCAAAAATATTTATGGGGGATTCGGGTGCTTTGTTTTCCGGATTTTTGCTTGCAACTCTCTCGATTGCGGGCGTTATGAAAGGCGCTGCTTTGGCGGTATTATTGTCGTTTCTTGTTCTTGCAGTACCGATTATGGATATTACATATTCAAGTCTCAGAAGGATTATGAAAGGAAAATCTCCGTTCGTTGCGGATGCTGAACACATACATCACAAACTTTTAAAAGCGGGATTTTCGCAGAAAAAAACGGTTGCAATATTAACATTTCTCGCTATTTCTGCCGGAGCGCTTGCAACATACTTTACCGGTGCATTGAAAAATTATTTTATTTATATTGCAATTCTTTTGATAATAATGTTTGTACTCAGTTTTATAAGCGTAAAAACAGAACCGCTGCCTGCGGAAACGAATAATAAGGAAGAAATATAATTTATTCTTGCGGTACTAAAAGAGAAATGACCGCATTGTTTAAATTAAGGTATTTTTTTGCGGCAGTTGTTAAATCGCTTGCCGTAACAGATTCGCAGGCGGGTATATAATTTTCAGCCAAATATAAATCATCGCAAACAGTCATATAATACCCGATGGTTTCACCAATATCCGAAACCGTTTCCACATCGCAGGCAAAACCTGATTTTACTTTTTTCTTGGCTTTATTGAGTTCTCTTTCGGTTATTCCTTCTTTAAGTTTTTCTATTTCTTGTTTAACCAGTTCTATTGCTCTTTCTTTGTATTTAGGGTTAAAATTTGCTTGAACAAAGAAGTTTGAACCGTCTCTAAAGGAATAATTTTCAGCATCAATAACGTTAAAAATTTGTTCATCCATATTTTCAATAAGGTTGGTATACAATCTGGAACTTGTGCCTTCGCCCAAAATTATTGCAAGCATTTCAAGCATAATTATATTTTTTAAATCTTTAGCAGGTGCACCCAGAAAACCAAACATCATAAACGAGGAATTTATGTTTGCCGTATTTTCAATGTAAACAGTGTTTTCAACCGGTTTGTCCGGCAAAATGTTTCTCTGCGGAGGTTCCGGTCTATCACCCCAATGAAATTCCTGTACAACTTTGTTAAGAATTTCATCCGAATTAAAATCTCCGACAATTATCGTTGTTACATTTTCCGGTGAATAAAATCTTCTGTAATATTCCATAATTTCTTGCTGCGAAATTTGAGAAATTATTTCAGGAGTTCCGATAACATCTCTTTTGTACGGATGTGATGTGTACATCGCATGATTTGTAGCATTGTAAACTTTTGTCCATGGTTGGTCTTTTCTCATTCTTATTTCTTCAATTACAACATGGCGTTCACGTTTGTCCGTAACATTTTTATCATTAATATTAAATGGTGCTCCCATTTCGTAATCCGGTATGACGGGATCGGTCATCATATCGGCATGAAGTTCTATGGCAAGATTAAAATTTTCACCGTTTTCACCCTTTGGTAAGGTGACATAATAGAATGTGTAATCTTTCCAAGTTGCGGCATTTACAATTGCACCGCGCGATTCAAGAATATGATCAAATTCACCCGCTTTATGTTTGTGTGTTCCTTTAAACATCAGGTGTTCAAGAAAATGGGAAATCCCGTTGTTTTTATCATTTTCGTTTATAGAACCTGTTTTTACCCAAGAAGAAACATTAACCATATCTCCTTCTTTGTGAGCCAAAATTATCTTGTGACCGTTATCTTGTTCATATATCTCAACATCTTTTGTTAAAAAAGGGTATTTTACTGTTGTTTTCTTCATAAGCACCTCATGTTACAAAAATATTATACATAAAAAAGAGTGTTCTTCAAAACAGTAATTCCCATAGTGAATTGGTACTTTATTTGTACTATTCTACTTTTCATTTTCGCTACTATAATGTATAATATTTGTGTATACATAAGAAGAGAGTGTATTATGGATAGTACCAACCTGATAATAATAGTTGTTGCTTTTGTAGTGGCAATAGCCGCTATATATGTGCTTTATTCGATTATACTATTTCAAGGCGGAACATCCAAGGGTGATGATTTACAACTAACAACAAAGAATGTACTTGATCAGGTTGAGGTTCTATATTCAAAGAAAGAATATGCACTGGTTGAACTTTTGGCAACAAAATATTTAGACAGGGTTCCGGGGCATACGGAAGTTCGTTTGTATTTGGCAAAAGCATTTTATAAAGATAAAAAATATAATCAGTCAATTAAGCATTGCGAAATTATTTTAAAGAAAAGTAACAGTATTGAAACTCACGAAGTTCTCGGCAAATGCTATATGCAAAAAGGATGGCTGAACAAGGCTATTCAGGAGTTTGAACTTATATATGATTATAGAAAAAATGATAAGAAAACTGTCAGAAGACTTGCCGAATTATACAGAGACACTGACCAGTTATACATGGCCATAGCGGCGTATGAAGCGTTATCAGAACTGATGGAACAGGAAGATGATATTGCCGAAATTCAATCTATTATTGCGGAATTGTGTGAAGAGGTTCGTGATTTTCCGGCGGCATTTGAAGCGTATAAAAGAAGACTTGCTATATATCCGACGGATGTTGAAACGAATAAAAAATTGGCAGAATTGTATATAAAAATCAGTAATTATCCGGTAGCAATTGAAACATTGCTGTTTATGCTCAGTTTTGTTGAGGATGCAAAAACGCAACTATGGATTTACGACAATATTGTAGATTTATATGTAGAAACAGGTGAGTATGAAAAAGCAATAGATTATTCCGAAAGAATGCTTGAATTACAG
>JAFXYU010000281.1 GCA_017541565.1 bacterium
AATGGAAGAAACACAAGTTGTTCAGGATTGGGTACAGAGAGAAACTTCTAATAATGTGGCTCTTTCCTGTCTTAATAATGAAAATCTTAAAGAAGGTTATTATCTTATAAAAGACGGTTTTGGAGAATACGGGAGGATTTCTCTGATGGGATTTAAAACTCCTTCCGGAGTTGAGATTCCACGCTTAAAAATTTATGATACAAACGGAGATGTTGTAGAAGTTCTTACAGGTCCTATGGCAATTGATGAAATTTCGAAACGAGTTTTGGCATATAAAAATTCACAATACGAAGCGTTGCCGTTTGAAGGTAATGAACCGGCGGAAACGGGTATTATTGAAGAGCAATAAAAATTTGGTATTATTTTGAACTTTTTTTGAGTGCAATTCCGTTAAGTTTGCAAAAAGAAGTCAGAACGGAGAGTTCTTCCCGTATTTTTTTCTGGAGATGTTGGTGATCATTTACAATTTCAACGTTTTTTGCTTCTTGGAACATTTTGAGTGATTGTCTAATATACTCGGTTCGTTTTGAAGTTTTGGGCAGGGCGAGT
Source organism: bacterium (assembly GCA_017541565.1). Classification (GTDB taxonomy): domain Bacteria; phylum Cyanobacteriota; class Vampirovibrionia; order Gastranaerophilales; family Gastranaerophilaceae; genus CAG-196. Next base: position 550 of record JAFXYU010000281.1, read on the forward strand.
TCCTGATACATTTTTGCGTATTGAAGATAAACTCTGACAAGCAAATCGTCCAGTTTAAACTGTTTGGCTATAAATATTGCTTTTTCCAGATAAACATTTGCGGATTCAAAATCCTGTTTGGCAATATATATTTCACCGATTAACTTGTTAAATAAACTTATAAAATAATAATTATTTATACTGGGACTTTGTGCAATATCCAGCGCTTTTGTGGCAATATCCAATGCAAACTGGCTTCCGCTCGTTATTAATTTGGTTTCTGCAATTAAGTACCAAGAAAGCAAAACGCCTGTCGCAACTTTTTCTTTTGCAAAATAAGAAACTTGTTCTTCCAGTATTTCCAGTGCTTTTCTGGCATCATTTTTATCTTTTAGCATTTTAGCCAGAAGGGTTTTTAAAATATTTTTTGTAAAATTATCGTTTATGTTATTTGCAAATGCCGCAACATTAAATAATTCCGTGTATAAACTGTCATAATCTTTTGAAATAAACTTGTTTACAATGTCAATAAAATTCCACCTTGAAACAATCATTTGATTCATACTGTCGAGAGAAAATTCTTTTAAAATATCATCCAGTATTTTTTCGGAAGTTTTAATGTCACCTTTTATTGTATTTGCAAGCGCAAGCGCCAAATTGGCTTTGCACAACATTGTTACGTCCGTAACCTTATTTTTTTCTATAATATCAAAAATCAATTTAATTATATCAAACATTCTGCTGTCACCCTGAAAAGTCAAGGCTTCTGCGAAATCAAAGTAAACTTCAAGCCACAGTTCATAAAGTTTCTTCAAATCGATTGAAGTGCAATTTTTGCCTCTGCCGAGATATTTTTCAAAAACGGGCATAATTTCCGTGTCGACAAGATTGACGGCTTGACCGTAATTCCCAAGTTTAACTAGCGGTTTTATTTCCCTTGATTTTACCAACGCTTTTTCAAGTTCCATATCATCCGGAAGTTTATTTAATACATTTTCGGCACATTCTATTGCGCCCCAGTAGTTACCGTTTTTCATAGAAGCAGACGCAAGGTATCCGAGAAGTTCAATATGTTCATAATCTTCGTCATCCTCAAGCATCATAACCGCATTTTGCAAATATTCAAAAGCGGCATTGTGATCAATCGGTTCAAGTAATTTTCCGACTCGTGTATAAATATTTTTTCTGACTTTTGTGTAAAACGGATTTGCTTTGTGCTCAATTAATTTAAGTGCTTGTTTTTGAGCAATAATGTACAAACCAATATCGCCAATATATGATGCTTGTTTCATTAAGAGAGTCCATATATCAAATGAACGATCATTATTGTTCAATTTTTGTACAATGTAACCCAACAAAGCGATTGAAGATTGTTTATAAATACTCAATGTTTCATACAAAATATTTAAAATATCTTCAAAAGACTCATCTTCCTTTAGTATTGAGATTATTATTTTCCATATATTGTAACTCTTAAATTCAAAAGCGAGATTGTTTATTTGATTAATAAATCCTTTTTGCACAAGTGTTTCAATAATTCTTTCAAATTCAGTTTCGTTATTGTTGTCAAAATGTTCAAGCATGGCCGGATAAAATTTAACGCCGAGAATAGACATTGCTGACAATGTTCTGTATGCCGGAAGGTCTGTTTTTTTGAGAATTTCGAGTCGCATTTTGACAAGATTCTCTGCAGAGGATACTGACGTAACTTTCAGACCTGCTGATTCAAGATCTTTATAAAATAAAACCATTTGTTCTATCAGTGCAGGGTTGCCGGAAGATAATTTAAAGGTATCATTTATAAAGACTTTATCATACTTGAAATTTTGATATTGACAAACCAAAGCCTCTGTTTGACTTTCTGTAAACGGAGCGATTGTAAGGTCAACATAATTATTACTGTCCAGTTTCGGTGAAGTTATACATCCCAAACCGGGTTTTATAATTCTAGAGAGTATGATAAATTTGCATCTCTCCAGTATAGTGTCATCCTTTAGTAATTCTTGGATGAAATCATACGACATTCCGTCAATGTTTTCAAAATTATCAATAATGAATACTGCTTTAACTTTTTCAATAATTGTTAAAATAACTTTCTTCATTATTAAAAACATTTTTGCTTTGTTTTTGTAAATGTTTTCATATTTATCCAGAATTTCAGGATACAAAAAATTTAACAAGTCCAAAATTTCTGAGTTGGAAAGAGACGGAAAGTCTTGTTTAAAAAATTTAATGGAATTCTTTTTTAACTGGAGTGTATCTGCGCAAAAATTATTAACATTAAAAAATGACAATAAAACATCCTGAAAATAACCAAAAGGCGAAAGTTGTGTTATTTGAGAACAATTGCCGTGCAGCCATATCAGGTTCGCTCCGCTAAGATCACTAATGGCATATCTGAGTACAAGATTTTTCCCCGAACCGCTTTCTCCGGTAACGGTTATAATCCTTGTTTTTGCATCTTTTAAGGCATCAATAATTTTTGTTTTAACTTTTTGTTGAGAATTATATTGTGCGGTATATTCAGGTGCAGACAAAATAGTTTTTGTTGCGGTAAATTCATTTCCGCATTTTCTGCACTGTGATGCATCCGGCAGATTGGCAGCCTTGCAATTATCACAAATTTTTAATAAGATTTTGTGACAATTACAACACTCTACTGCTGTGATAGGGTTTATATGTCCGCAATCTTTGCATACAGATGCAACTCTTGCCCCGCAGTTAGAACACTTTAGTGAGCCGTCATCTATTTGATTTTTGCACTTTGGACACTCCATTATTCCCTCTATAAAATATCCGATATTTTGGACAATGCTGAATATACATCTGTTAATTCCATATTAAGTTCCTCGCGGATTTGTTTTACGGAATAATTCTGTTTATATCTCATATTAAAGACATTAATTATATTCAGGTTCGCATACTTTTTATCCAACTGAAAGAGGGACTTGGCGATATCTTCCCCGGAATCAATTTCTTCGGAAACAATATCTTCGTTCGGAGCAAAAACAGAAAAATCAGTCTTTTGATATACCGTTTCCTTAACTTTTACATCCTGAACTTCTTCCAGAAAATCGTCAGTAATGTTCTCTGATTGCAAGCCGTCGTCAATATCAGAAGAAATCAATTCGTCACTTTCAACTTCTGCCAGTGTGATGTTTGTATCAGGGAGTTCCGTTAAATCAGGAACAGAGTCAAATGTTGACAGAAGTTCATTTTCTTGGCTTTCATTAATGAGATTATCAGTTTCGGAAAGCAAATTTTCTGCTTCGGAAATATTATTCTCAATCAATAATTCATTAGAATTATTAAAATCAGAAAGTTCCGTAATTTGTTCCTGTTCGGTATTAATTTCTGTATCGTCAATTTCCAGAATTTCTGTTTCCTGCGGAATAAAATCTACTGATACAGTTTTTGAAACAGTGTCATCATCGATTTCCAGTTCGGTATCTGTATCTTGAAAATCAGGGTTGTTGTCAAAAGAAATATCTTCATCAGTTTCTCGGATGTCTTCATAAACAAGATTTAAGTCACTGTCTTCACTAACCGATTCTCCAAAAGTATTAATTTCTTCAGATTCAGCGGCAAATGTTACATCATTTGCTGCAATTTCATCGGACGCTTCAGATACATCTGATTCTTCAGGAGTTTCCGGTTCTTCTGTAATTTCTTGAGTAAAGGCTGAATTAAGAAGTTCCTCTTCATCTGATTTTTCATCAACTTCTTCTGTTGTAAAATTCATTTCTCCTTCTGTGTCAATAAGTTCAGGAAAATCTTCCGTAATTTTCTCTTCCTCAACTTCTTCTTTTTGTTCAGGTTCGGCAAAAGAGTCGGCAAAGTCATCCTCTTTAAAACCTTCAAAATCCGGAATTTCTTTTTCAACAGTAACAAATTCTTCCTCTTCAGAAATTTGTAGAGTTTCATTATTTTCAATCGGTTCGGAGGATTCATTTGTCTCACCGGAAAGACTTTCTTCCCACAATTCCTGAAAATCATCTTTGGGAGTTTCCGCAAGATTAATCATTTTATCTACAAGTTCAGTATTTACCTTGATTTCCGGTTCTGTTTCCTTCTCAGGTACAGGTTCGGGCGCTTTTTCGGATTCAATAACCGTTGCTGGCTCTAAGGAAACAGTATCTTCTTCCTTTTGCTCGACAATTTCGAGTTCCGGTTCCGGTTTTTTAACAGGAGTTATAACCATCGGTCTTACATATTTTCGTACTCCGAGTTTTTTGGGAACAGTTATCATTGATGTTGCTATTACTTTTTGTAAATAGGCTTCAATAACGCTCTCATTGGTTACAGAATTGATTATGACTTCCGAATGGGCATAAACATCATCAATAATTTCATCCAAAATTGCCTCATATTCCGGATATTTTCTATGTTGTTTTACCAGTTTTTCAATTGTTCCGTAGTATTTGTTATCTTTATCCATAACTCTCTCTTTTATGTAATATTACAATCTGATTATTAACACCGGATTACCCGATAATTTTCCAAAACTTTCAGTGCTGATGTTTAACTTTGTACTTAATGCTCTTTGTACTGTTTTAAAGATTACATCATCAACAACCTTTTCCCCGCTTGAAGCAGTTATGCCAACTGCTTCAAAGCATTTATCCGAAGGATTATATTTTAGTTCCACAGATATTTTGTTTGATATTGGCGGTTTGCTTAATAACAAAAGTTCTGCTTTCAGGTTCAATCTTATGATTTTACCCAGTTTTTCAAAATATCTTCTTGCCTGAGTATTTGAAACATAGCCGGACGGAACGTCCCAGTCTATTCTGAGGTTGGATACCAGAATAGATGCATCAAGATTTCTTTCAATTGCCGGAATAGAAACGGAATTTCCTTCATTTTTTGACATTGATTCCGGCTTTTTCTCAACAGTTTCAACCGGCATTGCATCTGCCGTTTGTTCGGGTTTATTTGTCTGCTCAATAGATATTTCTTCAGGAATGTCGTTTTGAGGAATTTCTTGTGTTTGAGCAAACTTGGTATATCCAAAATATCCGCCGACAGCCAATAATAACAACAAAAGCAATAATGGCATCATTGATTTTTTCTTTTGCGGAACATATCCGGAACTTTCTGTAGGAACTTCTTGTTCTTCTTCCTGAGACTCTTCAAACAGAGTATTTATTTCCTCAACCTGTTCTTCTTCCTCAACTGCTTCCGTGCTTTCTCTGATTTCAGGATTTTCCTCGGAGATGTCCAACTCCTGTTCAAGTATTTCATACTCGTCTTTTGGATTTTCTTCCGTGTCATTGATATTTTCTTCGGACAAGTTTGGCGAAACTACTGTTGTAAAACCGTAGTTATCGTTATTCTCCGAAAGGATTTCTTGTTGTTCCTCAGATTCTTTCTCCGGTGGTGTAATATTAATACCGCTAAATGTTCTTTGTGCGGTATATGCCTTTTTAAAACGACGTCTTCCGTCAAATGAGAGTAATAATTTCTTGACAAAAGTTAATGATATATCTCCGTCCAAAGCCGTGTATATTTCATTGTCATCTACGTTGTATAAATCATCCGCATCTTTAAACAGGTATTCTATCTCTTCATACGGCACAAGCATATTTTCATTAACGGGATAGTACCCGCTGTTATCATTAATTACCGTAATTGTATCAGGGAGCGCAAAACCTGTAACTTCTGCTTGAGATAAATCCGGTTGCATTCTTATGAACATATATGCTAAAGGAAG
>JAFXYU010000282.1 GCA_017541565.1 bacterium
GTCTTGAACTCTGCATTCAAATAAATCATCATCAATCCATTTAAAATATTCTCTTATTATTACAGCTTTGACATCATCATTTGAATCGTTGCAACAGTCTGCTAATTTTCTTCCGCTTCTGCTATCAAGATAAGTTCTTATTTCAGCAGGAGTCAGACCTGATAAATCAAGTAGTAATTCAAATGCTTCTGCCCATTTGCATTCTGTTTCTTTTTCGGAATTGTAACTATAAATAGTTCCATAAAATCCGTACTGTGTGTTTTCGCTTCCTAATACTGTTTTTGTCATAATTTTAGTCCTTTCTTATTATTTCACCGTAGTAAATATCTTCAGGTTTTTCAGGATCGAACAAGCATTCGATCATAAATACAAATTGTTTGCCGGCGTCAAATCCGTCTAATTGAACACAACCGACCATTGTTTTTTCTTTGTTTATAGCAATAACTTTATAGTTATAATCTGTATTGCTGATCAATCCTTTAATATGTTTTAGTTTGTAAATACCGTTTAATTCAATCATTGTTTGTCCTTTCGGTTTTAATTGCATTAACATTAATCACTCACAATGCACTTTAATTAAAGTCATTGAGAGCGATTTTGTATCATTTCAACACATACTTATTGAGCAATGTAGTATTGCGTTTGAGCATAATTATTAAAGTTCCAACGCAAGTCAAAATAAAAATCCTGTTCATAATCAGGAGTTGGTTTAACGAACGGTGGCAGAAAGTTTTTGCTTTCCTCATGTGCCTTATAAGTATTTATAGCCTGTCTTAATTCATTATGAAATTTAACTTTGAACTCATCCAAAGTCAGCTCCAACCGTTCGTTGTTATTTCGTCTATTCTTAATTATCAGTTTTCTGCTCATTTTATTATCCTATATTAATTTAATTACTCTTGTGTATTACCCAACTGTCTAATATAAAAAGCAGGGGATTGAACCCCTGCGATTTATATGTATTTAAAAAATGTTTCTCTGACTTTTATGGCTAATTCAATTTGTTGTTTTGCGTATTCCTGATATCTTTCAGGGTTTGTAAAATCTACAAATATCGTTCTTCTTATAAAGCAACTTTTGTTTGAATCCTTACAATCCCAAGTTAGAGTGCCAAGTTCCTTTTCAATTTCTTTTTCGTGTTCTTTAAGGTCTGCGAAGAGTTGCTTATTATCTCCAATAAATAATTCTGATGCAACATAATTATCTTTTACACTTATTGTTTGCTTAATGTATGCACCCTTGAGCCCGATCGGTATATTTTGGTAATGTTGTGATGCCAGCTTTATTTGATAATCACCCTCGCTCATTTCATCACAAACTTCAGAATATGCTTTCCAATAATCATATTGAATTCCGCCTGTTTTAGTAATAGTCTTTTCTTTTTTGGTTTTTTCTTTTAATTCAGGTTTCAAAAGGCATTCAAAGTCCATTTTATCGCCGTTCAAAAATGCCTTAAAAACAAAAATTCCTAAATCACCTGTTGAACCTTCATTGATCGTTTTTAAAACATTCATAATTCTTTCTTTTGGATTTGTAACTATCCAAGCGAAGTATGGTTTTTGAGGTAATTCCAAAACAGTCGGATCATTTACAACATCAACAAAAGTGTCGAAGTTTTGTGTTAAATCCGTAAGGGTTACAACTACTTTTCCGCTCTTTGCTTGGTAATCCGCTATTGTAGAAGTTACCTGAACGGGAGTGTTGTTTTCCAAATACTCTGAAAAATTCTGTTTGCTCTTTAGAGCTTGTTCTGCTGTGATTGTAGTCATATTGACCTCCTTTTTAATTTGTACAACCACATTCATCACTCTGAAGTTAATTTAATTAAAGTCATTGTGCGATATTTTGTATCATTCGGACACATTACCAACCTTTTCCGTCAAGTCCCCGGATATTTTTTTCGGCAGTTGCTTTATTGAAATAATCGTTTTGAGTATCGTATATTTTTTGATATTTGGCTCTCGTTTTAGGATTTGATGTATTTTCAATACGTTTTCGTGCTTTGGTGCTTTCTTTATATGAATTATTATAGAAAGAGTTTAATTGACCGTTAGACATATTTTTAATGTCGTTTGCGGTATATTTTCCTCTGACATTGTGTTTTTCATTAATGCCTAAATAATATGCCTGTGACCTGATATCTAATCGTGAACGTGCATCATTTAATACACCTGTTTGTTTATCGATGGCATTCCATTTTTCATCAACTCCCGGATCGGTGTCTTTCATTTTTTTAAATTCATCCACCATTTTTTGAAGTTTCTGTTGTTCGTGCAGGACTTTTGCTTGTTCTTTATTCATTTGATTTTTAGCATTAGTCAATGCTCGATTCAATTCAGAATCTGTCATTTGAGAATATTTTTCCTGATATATATCATTAAGACTGCGGAGTCTTACTTCGTGATCCTGTTGAGATGATGCACCGCCACCTCCACCTGATCTCCCGCCTCCTGAACCACGACCGCCCATATATTAGTCTCCTTTCATTTTTGGTATATCTATATCAATCCAATTCTTTTCACTCGTTCCCCAAGTGATTTTACGACCTGACTGTTTGGATAATTTTTTAATTACTTTATCAATTTGCTTTCCGCTTGATGATTTTAATTCCTGCCAATCGTAATCTTCCTCATAACGAGCGTGTGATGGATTTTTCCATTTACCCAAATATCTGATTTGAACACTGACGGAATTCCCATAATCTTCAACCCTGAAGTCTGAATTTGAAATATATCCGTCTGATTCAACACCTCGTCTTAAATTGTA
>JAFXYU010000283.1 GCA_017541565.1 bacterium
CCCAAAAATCTTGAAGAATCGTTCCTTAGAACAGACTCCGCTTGCGTGTATACGGCAGATTGCATAACGTCTTTAAATCTTATTGAACCTTTTTTGTATCCGACCGTATTGACATTTGCAAGGTTATTTGCCGTATTATCGTTCATATCCATAAGAGCGAGCATTCCGTTCGCGCAGGATTCAAGTCCTCTTACTATCATCAGTTCGCTCCTTTCATTCTTTCATACTTACCGAGAACATTTTTGACATAGTTTTGAGTTTCCTGATACGGGGGAATGCCGCCGTATTTCTTAACCGCATTCGGACCGGCGTTATACGCCGCAAGTGCGAGTGATTTATTATTGTCAAATCTGTCCATTAAACCTTTAAGATACTTAGTTCCGCCCTGAATATTCTGTTCCGGATCATAAGCGTTTGTAACTCCGAGTCCTTGTGCGGTTCCTGGCATAAGTTGCATGAGTCCCATTGCTCCGCATTTTGAAGTGGCATTAGGATTAAAGCCGGATTCCTGATTAATTACTGCTTTTACAAAATCGACATCCAATCCTGCTTTTTCCGAGTATTTTTCAACCAAATCATTTATTTCCGACCTTGAAACAGATGACGGATTTTTTTTGTGTTCAACTTTTGAATCCAAAATTTTCTGAAAATCATCGGCAGGTTTTTCCGGCATGCCATAAGACATCAGTGATTTGAACTGACTTTCAATAGAGTTTATTCTCTGTAGAGTGACATCCAAACTCGTAAAATTCATGCTTTGCGAGCCTTTCTTAAAATATACTTACCCGAGGAAAATACATTCCTCCCCTACTATAATATATATTGATTTTGGGGTAGTGACATCAATCATAAGATTGGAAAAAATTTTAATTATAGACCAAATGGTCTATTTTTTTACAAATTCTATTATTCCTTTTGCAATTCCTTCTGCCGCTTTTTGCGGGAATTTTTCCGAGCGATACAGAACCGAATCAAGCGGGTTTGTCATATAAGCAGTTTCAACAAGAATCCCTACATAATCTGTCGGACGGATTACTGCAAAACTGGCGGCTTTTACTCCGTCTTTTCTTGTTTTTGCATGGGATGCCGTTGTATCTTCAACTATTTCCGCAAGTTGTTTTGAATTGTTATTAAAGTAGTAAACGCTTGTTCCTCTGTTTTTGTGAATATCCATAGGAATATCTCCTATAGAATTAAGATGGATACTTACAAAAATATCCGCTTCGGCATCTCTTGCAATTTTAACTCTTTCATCAAGAGAGGTGAAACCGTCGCATTCGCGAGTCATAACGACATTTGCTCCTTTTGCTTTCAAGATTTCCGCAAGTTTTTCCGCTATTTTTAGGTTAATAACCTTTTCTTCATCGCCCAAACATCCGATTGCCCCCTTCTCATATCCTCCATGTCCCGCGTCAATTGCTACGGTGATTTCTTTCAATGATTCGGGAACTTTTTTGACCTTAAAGGTATATTTTGCCCCGTCAAGAGTGACTTTGTAGATATATTTTTCCGGTTTCGGAACACTCAGATTATAAATTGAGTTTTCGGACAATTCGGGATTGTATATTCTTAGGATAATCTCTTTTTCGTCTTCTTCTATCGTATATGGGAGTTTTTTTGTAAATTCAATTGTTTGAACAGCAGCATTTTTAAACCTTTCGGTTTTCATGTCAATGAATTCGGCAGGAATTGCTTTATTGCAGTCAATAAAAGTTATATCTTTTTTCATAATCCAGCCGACTTTTCTTTCGGCGAGAAAGACTCTGTAAAATTCTCCTTTTGAGCCGTTAATTATCACTTCCGTTCCTTTGAACAAATGTCCGATACGATTAAGTCCGGCATCAACCGGAGTGCTTCTCATGGGGGTGTTATCACAATTTACGACTGCTTTTCGCATATCAAATTCTTCTGCCGGAAACTCTTGTGTTACGGGAGTGTTTTTGTATATTTTATAAACTTGGATTCCATACGGTGAACGGATAAATATTCTGTTCTCACCTTCTTTTAATTTGATGGAGTGTGCAAAAGCGCCGTTTGAAGCGATATGGATGTGTTCATCATTAATGGTTAACGTTTCTGAGCCTTTTGCCTGCCCTACAAAAAATGCATAATTTGTATTAACGATACTCTTTTTTTCTTTTGGTAAAACAATCTCAAACGCATTAACCTGCGCTAAACTCAATAAAAAACAAAGTATTAAAATCAGCCCTCTGAACATAGTGATATTTTATTATAAAATTTTTTGCCTTGCAATTATCGGTGCTTAGAACACTGACAAATACCTTTCACCGCTGTCAGGAACAATTGAGACAATCAATTTGTCCGGATATTTTTTTGCGATTTCTTTTGAGGCAAACAGATTTGCACCTGCTGAAATCCCGCAGAAAATTCCGTGTTTTTGGGCGAGTTCTTTTGCTGTTTCAATTGCGTCGTCACCTTTTACTGTTACTATTCCGTCGAGGTTGTTGTCTTTGCATATATCGGGAATAAAGTTTGCCCCGATGCCTTGAATTTTATGTGGTCCTGCTTTTCCTGCGGTAAACAGAGGACTTTCGGCAGGCTCAACACCGAAAACAAGCGCTTCCGGAAAATATTTTTTTATACCGCAGGCCGTTCCGCCTGTGCCGATTCCCGCAACCACAACAACTTCTTTTCCTTCAGCATCCTTTTTAATCTCATTTGCTGTCTGTTGATGTGCTTTGGGATTATCGGGATTTGCAAACTGCATCGGAATAAAAGAGTTCGGGTATTTTGATTTAAGTTCAAGTGCTTTATCTACCGCCCCTTTCATCCCCTCTTCTTTTGGTGTAAGTACAAGTTCCGCGCCGTATGCAGTCATGGTTTTTCTTCTTTCTATTGACATGCTTTCCGGCATGCAAATAATTATTTTCATCCCGAGAACCGCAGCGCACATTGAAAGTCCTATTCCGGTATTTCCGCTTGTAGGCTCGATTATAACCGTGTCTTTGTTGATTTCGCCTCTTTCGAGCGCATTTTTGATCATAGAATACGATGCCCTGTCCTTAACCGAATTTGAAGGATTATAGTATTCAAGTTTAAGGCATATATTATCCAAATACTTTACCATTGGTGTATTTCCGATTATTTCAAGAACGTTATTATAAATCATTTTCCTCTCCTTATATTTCTATTTTTAGATTAGGATTTTTTCTGAACCAAGTCAATTGGCGTTTTGCATAATTTCTTGTATGCTGCTTTAGTTTGTCTGCTGCTTCTTCAAGCGAGCATTCTCCGTCTATGTACGGTAAAATTTCTTTGTAACCGATTGTGTTTACAAAATTCGGGATACGTCCGTGTTTTTCCAAAAGAGATTTTGTTTCGTCAACGATTCCTTTTTCTATCATTAAGTCAACGCGTTTATTAATCTTTTCGTACAAATCTTCTCTGGAAGTCAATACGGGCATTTTCCACTCTACATCATAATCAGGTTCTTTTTGGATTGAAATTTCACCAAGAGGTTTTCCGATAGCATCAATTATTTCTAAAGCCCGAACGATTCTCCTTTTATCAGCATCTTTAACTCGTTCGTATGTAACGGGGTCAATATTTTTAAGTTCAATCAATAAATCTTCTTTTTCTCTTAAATTGAGTGTTTTGCGCAGTTCATAATTTGTTTCTGCCTGCGGAAGTGCGTAGTGTTCCAAGAGCACTCTGAAATATAAACCTGTTCCGCCTGCAATTATCGGAGTTTTGCCTCTGGAAATAATTTCAGAAATCGCTTTTTTTGCATCTCTTTCCCAATCGCCTGCGGAATAGTCGTGTTCAGGTTCTGCAATATCAATAAGATAATGCGAAATTCCTTCTCTTTCTTCAATTGTCGGTTTTGCGGCAGCAATATCAAATCCTTTATATACAAGTCTTGAATCGGCAGAAATGATTTCGCCGTCAATCTCATGCGCAATTTGTATTGCCAAGGATGTTTTTCCGCTCGCCGTAGGTCCGACTACCGCTATAACATGTGGTTTCATAATTTAATTCTACCCTAAAATCGGAAAGTATGATATAATCCAATTATGTTTAAAAGAATTGCTGCAATTTTAGTGTTATCAATGACAATGTCTGTGTATGCCGCAGAAATTCCGGTAGACGCAAAACTTGACTACAATCAGGGTATAGATTTTTATAAATTGGGCATGTATGAGCGTGCAATAGAATGTTTCCGCTCGGCTACCCGTACGTATCCCGATTATGTTGATGCATATTATAATCTCGGTACCGTTCTTGAATACCTGAAACAATATGCGGAGGCGATTTCTGCATATAAACAGGTTTATGTAAGAAACCCGAATGACTATGAGGTTGTCTATAAACTCGCATTTTTGAGTTCAAAACTCGAAGACTATGATAAGGCAGCGGAATACATTAAACTCATTCCGCAGACAAGCAGTTATTACTACAAAGCACAGGAAGTGGCAGAGTCAATAAAAATTACAACCGTAACTCCGCCCGCACCTGTAAATGTACCTTCAAAAATTGCGCATTATCCCGGGGTGTATGAAAATATTTTAAGTCCGACCGGAGTTACAACTGATGCTTTCGGAAATGTTTATGTAGCAACATTTTCTGATAATACAATTATAAAAATTACACCGGACGGAAAAAGACAGGTGTTTTTGAAAAGCGAACTTATAAACGGTCCGATTAGCCTTGCAGCCGACAGTGTCGGAAATATCTATGTATCAAATTATAATACCAACAATGTTTTAAAGATTACGCCGCTCGGACAAGCATCGGTTCTTGTCTCCAAAGTTGATAAACCGTATGGGCTGCATGTAGAAGGCAATATGCTGTTTATAACCTGTCAGGGTTCAAATTCTGTTTTAAGGCAAAAAATAGATAAATAATTATTTGCTCTTCAGATTTGATTTTACGCTGCTCAGAGGTCCATTCGTAGGGTCGATATAAGTATTGTAATACTTTCTTGCATATATAAACGGAAATTTAGGCAGCCAACTAAATTTCATTAGAACATTTACGGTATCGGCACCTTGTGAATACATAAGTTCATCAATTGTTTTTTCATACGCAGGCGAAATTGATGAAACGATTTTCAGAATATAATCGGCAACGGTTACTCCGTAGTAACCCGTTGCAGCAAGAGGATTTGTTTCAACTTTGCTGACCATGTATTCCATGCCTCCGTGTATTGCTATCGGGTCAAATACTTCGTGGTCTTTGCGTTCCACTTGATATATTTGTCCTTCGTATACCAAAATCAGTTTATTGAAATCTTTTACATAAATATCGTCAAAAATGTTATCTACGACCATTTGACCGTTGAAATCGGAAATTCCGTATTTGAAATTTTTGCAGGTAACAAACAAACCGCCATACAAAAGGTCGATTGAAGAATATTCAACAGGCAGGATTTCAAATCCCATCTCGTCAAAGATTCCGTATTTTTCACCTTTTTTTAACTTGACGAATTTTCCGAGGACTCTTTCCGCTTGTGAGTACTTTGCTTCTTCAAGAATTTTCCCGTTGTCGGATAAAATTCCAAATCTGTTTCCGTCCTGCATAATCCATGCTTTTTCGCCGAGCCGTACGAGTTTTTTGTATTTTGCTTTTGTAACAACTTCGCCGGAATCGTTTTTGAGTCCGAATTTTTCATTCTCGGAAAACACGGTTGAAGATGCAAAAGCACTGCTTTGCAGGGTTAAAAGCATTAGTAATAAAAGCGTAACTCTTTTCATATTATAAAGATTAGCATAAATGAAAAATTTTGGCGTCATAATTTAGAATGTATTTATGGTATAATATTGCCAAAAAGAAAGGGAACTTAACTATGACAAACTTATCACCATTACAAATTGAAAGACTGCAATATCAGCCGAAGTTACCTTCATCATTGGCAGCAGGTATTAATCACCTTGTTTCTATTGAAGGAAATGCAACGCAATCCGTTGCAAATCAAGAAGAGATTAAAGCATTATTTAAAAATACTTACGGAAAACCAACTGTAACTTTCCAAAATTCTACGGAAACTTATACGAGTGAACAGAGAAATGTCGGTGTAATTTTGTCAGGCGGTCAGGCTCCCGGCGGACATAATGTCATTGCAGGTTTGTATGATGCACTCAAACAAGCAAATCCTTCCAATAAACTTTACGGATTTTTAGGCGGTCCGAGCGGTATTATTGAAGGTAAATACATAGAATTTAATGATGAATTTATTAACGATTACAGAAACACCAGCGGTTTTGATATAATCGGTTCAGGCAGAACAAAACTTGAGACAGAGGAACAGTTCCAATCTTCTTGGGAAGTTTGTAAGAAACTCAATATATCAGCAGTTGTAATTATTGGCGGTGATGATTCAAATACAAACGCAGCACTTCTCGCTGAATGGTTTGTTGCACATAACGCAGATATTCAAGTTATCGGATGTCCCAAAACCATTGATGGCGATTTGAAAAATGAACAAATCGAAATTTCGTTCGGTTTTGATACGGCAACCAAAACATACGGTGAGTTAATCGGAAATATTCAGAGAGATGCAAACTCTGCTAAAAAATATTGGCACTTTATTAAGATTATGGGAAGAAGTGCTTCTCACGTTGCTTTGGAGGCTGCACTTCAAACTCAGCCGAATATCACATTGATTTCGGAAGAAGTTGAACAAAAGAAAATGTCACTTTCTGCAATTATTGACTATATGACAGGAATTATTGTAAAACGTGCCGAAATGGGTAAAAACTTTGGTATTGCGGTTATTCCTGAAGGTCTAATCGAATTTGTTCCCGAGTTGAAATTGATGATTGCAAACCTTAACGATATAATGCCGTCATTGGAAAAAGATGCTAAATATTCAAACGGTACTGATGCCGAAAAAATCTCTATAATTGAAAATTCGCTTTCAAGTGAAAATTCATCAGTATTCAAATCACTTCCGGCATTGATTAAATCTCAATTGCTTATGGACAGAGACCCGCACGGTAACGTTCAGGTGTCAAGAATTGAAACAGAAAAATTACTGATTTCTATGATAGAAGAAAAATTGAATCTTCTTAAAAAAGAAGGAAAATATAGCGGCAAGTTCTCGACTCAGTCACATTTCTTCGGATACGAAGGCAGATGCGCATTTCCGTCAAACTTTGATGCAGACTATTGCTATTCGTTAGGATTTAATGCATTTGCATTGATTAATTTCGGTTTTACCGGATATCTTTCATCCGTCAGAAATTTGACCGAACCTGCAAATAACTGGATTGCAGGCGGTGTTCCTTTGACAATGATGATGAACATGGAAAGAAGACACGGCGAAATGAAACCGGTTATCAAAAAAGCCCTTGTCGAACTTGACGGACCTGTGTTCAGGAAACTTGAACAAAACAGAGAAGACTGGGCATTGAATGACAGATATCTTTTCCCGGGTGCAATTCAGTACTTCGGACCTTCTTCCGTATGTGACATTACAACAGTTACACTAAGACTTGAAAGTCAAGCAAAACTGGCTTCCGTATAGAAGATATGACAACGTTTTAAAAGGCGGGAAAAAATTTTTTCCCGCCTTTTTTTGCAATTATCCTCCAAATTACTTAAAATATCTTAATCATTTGAAATCCTTGCGTACTTAGGCTAAAATTATATTAACTCGCGGGGAGACATGGAAAATAATTATTTTGCACTATTAGCTAATGATGTGAAGAAACTCTGGAACGGCTTGGACGGGAACCAGAAACTCGGCATGCTTTTATTGATTATCGTTACGATTATTGCGGCAACGTTTTTCCTTTCCAAAGCAATGGAACCGGATTGGGTTGTATTATATTCAGACCTTAATGAAGTTGATGCAATAAGTATTGTTGAAGGTATGAAGAAAAACGGATACAGATACAAAGTTTCCGAAGACCACAAGTCCGTACTCGTACCATCAAATGTTCGTGAAGATATGAGGGTTTTTGTAGCCGAAAACAGCCTGATAAAAAATGAAAGTAATGGGTTTGAACTTCTGGATGATATGCAATTAGGTTCAACCGATTTTAAAAATAAACTTACAAAACAAAGAATTTTTCAGGGCGAACTTGTTCGTTCAATTGAAAAAATCCAGGGTGTAAAATATGCCAGAGTTCAACTTGCGGAACCGGAACGTTCGATTTTTGAAGATAATGACGCAAAACCGACCGCATCTGTTATATTGATTTTGGAGCCCGGATACAAGTTAAAGAGTTCTCAAGTTAAAGCAATTAAGAATTTGGTTGCTTATTCGGTTCCGAGAATGACTCCGGAGCAGGTATTTATAACGGACCAAAACGGTAACAGTCTTTCGGATGAAACTTCCAAAAACTCTACAGATATGGAGAGTTTTAAATCTAATCTTGAAAAAGATACGTCAAAGAAGATTTCTTCCGTACTTGAAAAGATTGTCGGGAAAGGGAATGTTTCCGTTCAGGTCAGTGCGGATATAGATTTTAATTCCGCAAAATCGACGATAGAAAGTTATATTCCTCTTAACGATGAAAAAGGAGTAGGTGTTGTAACGAGTTCTCAAACAGAAGTTGAGACATACGAGAATCCGCATAATATACAGAATTTGAATCCGAATGTTAACCTTACACCTCCCGGAACTGTTAACAACAGGAATCTTAACTATTCAAAACAAAAAACAGCCGTAAACTATAGTGTATCAAAAGAAGTTAAGCAGGTTGTGTATGCACCCGGAACCGTAAAACGATTGACAATAGCAGTCGCTATTAATAAAGTTCTTACGGATGATGAGAAAGAAGAAATTAAAAATCTTGTACAATCGGCATCGGGCGTAGATTATTCGCGCGGTGATGTTATTTCTGTTTCAGGACTTCAGTTTGAGGGTGCTTCAATTGATAAGACTGCAAATGAAAACTTTGAAAAACAATATCAGCAAGAACAATGGCTGTATTTCATAACTTCATCAGTAATGCCGTTGATAATTATACTTCTGCTAGGCGGATTCGCACTGTTTGTATTGAAGAGTTTTGTCAACAAAATTCCTGCTCCAAAGAAATTTGAACACAGGATGCATGATGAACTTCCGGAAACAAGACAGGAAGAAACTATTCAGGAAGACAGTGCTTCAAGGATAGAATTTAATAAGAAAGAAATACAGTCTCAGAAAGAGCAAAGCATAAACGAGTTGAATGATGCCGTAATGGCATCTCCTGAAGAGGCGGCAAAAGTACTGACATCATATATTAGAGATTAAAAATGGGTATAGAAGAAATCAAAAAAGCCAAAGAAGAGGCCAAAAAGGTCATAACGCGACCTAGTCAAAAGGTTGCGGCTCTTTTGATTGCGCTCGGACCGTCTACGGCATCCGAAATTCTTAAAAATATAAAAGATGAAGACTTACTTGAACAGATAACACTTGATATTGCAAATCTCGGTAAAGTTTCGGATGAGGATTTGAATGATGTTTTAGTAGAGTTTAAAGCGGTATTTCAGGCGAAGAATTATATTGCATTGGGTGGTGTAAATTACGCAAAGCAATTGCTTTCTCAGGCGTATGGTGACTCGGAAGCATCAAAAATGCTTGAGAGAGTTAACTCAATGGTTAATACAAACCCGTTTTATTTTTTAAACGAGGCAGATCCGTCGCAACTTGCCAATACATTTGCTGCTGAGAATCCTCAACTTCTTGCTTTGATTCTTTCTTATATTCGTCCTGAACTTGCTGCACAAGTTTTGGCATTTTTACCTCAGGACATTCAAGCAATAGTTTCTATGAAAATTGCGGACATGACACCTACCAATCCGGAAATTCTATCAACTATAGAAGATATCGTTCAGAGGAAATTTTCGGCACTTCTTGTTCAGGATTTTTCAAATGCCGGTGGTGTAGAGGCGCTTGCAAATATATTGAACTGTTGTGACAGAGGAACAGAAAAGAATATTATGGAATGGCTTGATATAGAAAATCAGGAAATGGCACAGGAAGTCAGAGACTTGATGTTCGTATTTGAAGATATCATTATACTTGATGACAGAGCCGTTCAAAGACTGCTTAGAGAAGTTGATACTAAACAACTTGCAACTGCACTCAAAGGTACAAAAGACGAAATTAAGGACAAAATCTTCAAGAACATGTCAGAAAGAGCAAAACAAATGCTTATGGATGATATGGAATATCTTGGTCCTGTTCGTGCAAAAGAAGTTCAAGAGGCTCAAACAGCGGTTGTTAATGCGATTAGAAATCTTGAAGCAACCGGTGAAATTACTATTACACGTGCAAGTGTCGAGGACGAATTAATTGAGTAGCAACAGGATAAAAAGTCAGAAAATCAGGATAGGCGACTATTACGTTGTTCCTATTGATCAAGTTCATGTAAACCTGTATGAAGCAAAAGTTAAGCAAATTATTGATGAAGCAAAGGCTCAGGCTCAACAGATAATTTCTGATGCGGAAACAAAATCGAATATTATCGTAGAAACGGCAAACAATGAGGCTACAAGAATTATTGAGGAATCCAGAAAGCGTGCACAATCTGAGTATGATGTTGTCAAACAGCAGGGGCATGACGAAGGATTTACCCAAGGTAAAAAAGACGGTTTAAAGCAGTTTGAAAAGGATGCCGTAGACGGTCTGAAAGCATTGGAGACTCTTGCGAGAAGTTCTTTTGATTTAAAGAAAAATATAATTGATTCCGCATCAAGAGATATAGTAGATCTTGTTAATGCAATTGCAGACAAGGTTTGTCACCAATATTTTGACGAGGAAATGCTTTATCAAATTACACTTGATGCCATAAGACAACTTAATGATAAAGAGAGTATTACGATTATAGTAAGCCCTAAATTGGTTGATAATGTAAATGCACTTACTTCGTACTTAATGGATGAAATACCGAATCTTCAAACGGTTAAAATTCTTGAGGACAATTCGCTTGCTGAGGACGGTGTTATTGTGGAAACACCTAATACAAGACTTGATTCCCGCGTTTCAGCCCAAATAGCCGAAATTACCCGCAGAATGTTAACAGAGGCAGATGACGATGAGTTGGAACAAGGATAAGTATCTTGAATTAATCAGAACGGCAAAGACGATAAAAGAGGTAGGCAAGATTACCGAGATTATCGGTCTGACAATCGAGTCTGACGGCCCGCGTTCCTCTGTCGGCGACCTTTGCTATATTTATAATGATTATGGTGATGCTCCCACATTGGCCGAAGTTGTCGGATTTAAGCGTGAAAAAGTTCTTCTCATGCCTCTTGGAAATCCTGACGGTATACATCCGGGGGCGCTTGTTATGAATTCCGGTGCTGCAATGAAGATAGGTGTCGGTAATCAGTTGGTAGGAAGGGTTTTGGATGGTTTAGGGCGTCCGATAGATACTTTGGGAGATATAAAATTTGCCGAATACAGGTCTACAAGAGCGGAGGCAATCAACCCGCTGCAAAGATCAAGAATTATGGAGCCGTTATCGCTGGGTATTAAGGCAATTGACGGATTTTCTACCGTTGGTAAAGGACAGAGAATGGGTATATTTGCCGGTTCCGGTGTCGGTAAGAGTACAACAATCGGTATGATGGCTAAAAATACTTCGGCAGATTTGAACGTTATTGCTTTGATTGGTGAACGTGGACGTGAGGTTAAAGAGTTTATTGAGGAGATTCTTAAACCGGAAGGCATGAAACGTTCTATAGTTGTAGCGGCAACTTCTGAACAGCCTTCGCTCGTAAAAATTAAGGCTGCATTCGTTGCGACTACAATAGCAGAATATTTTAGAGATAAAGGTATGGATGTTTTGTTCATGCTTGATTCGGTTACTCGTATTGCAATGGCGCAGAGAGAAGTCGGACTTGCAATCGGAGAACCGCCTGCAACGAGAGGTTATACACCATCAGTGTTTGCTTTAATGCCCAAACTTATGGAAAGAGCAGGAACTAATCAGTATGGAACAATAACCGGTTTATACACAGTATTGGTAGAAGGTGATGATTTCAACGAGCCTATTTCCGATACGGCAAGAAGTATCTTAGACGGTCACATTATGCTGTCAAGAGATTTGGCACACAAAAACCATTATCCTGCGGTAGATGTTTTGCAGTCTTTAAGCCGTGTTATGGGAGATGTTACCACAAAAGAACACCGTGCTGCTGCGGGCGCTCTCAGAAATTTGCTTGCTGTTCACAGGAAAAATGAAGACCTTATTAATATAGGTGCTTATGTTAGCGGTTCAGATCCTGCTTGTGATAAGGCAATAATGATGATGGACGATATTAATGCTTTTTTACGGCAAACAACAGATGAAAAGGTTGAATACGAAGAGACCGTTAATTCTCTTATACAACTCGGAGGTCTAGCAGGTGCGGGATAGACGGCTTTTCGGTTGTGTTGTAATCACGGATATAATGTGAGAATGAAGAGCGGGAAAAAGGAACATTAAATGCCAAAAGTATCATTGGTTGTAGCGGTATACAATTTAGAAAAATATATTGTCGAATGTCTGGAAAGCATTATTAATCAGACATTTAAGGATGTTGAAATCATTTGTGTTAATGACGGTTCTAAGGATAATTCACTTGGTATTCTTGAAGAGTATGCAAAAAAGGATTCAAGAATAAAAATTATTACCCAAATTAACCAAGGTTCAGGTGCAGCAAGGAATACAGGACTTGCTGCAGCATCTGGCGATTATATTCAATTTCTTGACGGAGATGATTATTTTGAGCCTGATATGATTGAAAAACTTTACAATCTGGCAAAATCCTGCAATGCGGATATTTCGGCATGTTCATCAAGAAAAGTTGATGACGAAGGTAACATAACCGAAACACGAAACCCAAATTCGCCTATTAATCTTTTAAAACTGCCGTTTAACAAACCGTTTTCATACAAGGATTTTCCGAATGATTTTTTTGATTTGCTTGGTGCTGTTCCATGGAACAAATTATACAGACGCCAAATGCTTTTGGAATATGGTTTAAAGTTCCCGAAACTCACCGGACCGGACGATTTAACATTTGTTTTTATGGCGCAGGCATGTGCGGAAAAAATAATAGTTATTGATGACGAACTCATAAATTATCGATTTAATCGCCCCGGAAGTGTGTTTACTTATAGAGCAAACTATGCTTCAGATATAGTTCGTGCAAGCGTAATTGTTCAAGATTTCCTGAAAAAAATCGGAAAATTCGATTACTTAGAAACAGCATACTTAAACGCGTTTAAGTCTGCAATTCGTTGGGAA
>JAFXYU010000284.1 GCA_017541565.1 bacterium
CGATTCAACAAGAAATACAAGTTTTATATGCTGATTCTGGCAAAATATTAAAACATAAGGAAACAGGGGAGGAAAATTATTCTGTATTACTTGAAAACGGTGATACAGAAGAAAATTATGACGAAATAGAAGAAAGGAATACCCCAAATGACATCATTGACGAAAATCTGCCTCCATTGGACAGCGGGCAGTAATAAACCCTGCGATACTGATTTAAAAGCATATCATTTTTTAGTTGATTCTAACGGTCGGATTTATCCGGGGACTCATAAACCTGAAGATAATTTGAACTGTAAAGACGGCAACTATGCGGCACATTGTGGTGGAGGAAACACAGGGTGCATAGGTTTATCAGCCTGTGGAATGGCAGGATTAAATCTGAATAAAAAAGAAACAAAATACCCTCTAACACAAAAGCAAGTTGAAACCCTGTGCTGTTTAACGGCTTATTTAACTTTAAAATACGGAATTATTATTAAGGAAAATTCTGTATTTACCCATTATGAATTTGATCAGAAAAAACAAAAACCTGAAGGGAAAATTGATATTACATATCTGCCGTATTTGCCAAATCTACAAATAATCAGGATTGGCGGTTATCTGCGAAACAAAGCCGAATGGTACAGAAAAAAGATTAAAGAAGGAAAGTATAAGTTAGAAAAGAAAGGAAGTTATTATGAATTTATTTGCGTTTGTTAAGTCTTGGAAAGATTTTAGTTTTTTGTGGACATTGATTCAACCGTTTATTTTGAAACTTTTGAAAAAGAATGTTCCGACATCAATTACAAAGTTGTATGAAAATCTTGCAAAATACACTCAGCCGGCAATCGACAGTTTGTATAAATTAAAAGCCAAGATTAAAGAAACACCGACTGAAGTTGACGATTATTGTTTCGATCAGGGTGTAACAGCTATTGAAACCTTTGCTAATTATTTGTTAGGTGAAGTTCAAAATTTAAGAGCATAAGGAGGATTCAATGACTTGGCGAGATTTATTAAATGTTCAAAACGTTGAAAAAGGCTTTTTTCGCTCCTCTAATTCCTACGGGATACCCGACATCAGAAAGGATGAGTTCGAGATAAAAGAACTCATCCCATATCGGGTGGACAAAAACAGAAAAGGAACGGCACACTTCTTTCTTGATGATTACAGATTTGAACGTTGTTGGAAATGGGCAGACTCACAAATCCCTGAATTAAGAAAATATAACGGAGTTTTATCTCCTGATTTTTCAATGTACACAACTTATCCTAAAGCATTCCAAATTTGGCAGGTATATAGGAACAGATGGTGTGCCGCATTTTGGCAAGCACATGGAATTAAAGTTATTCCGACAATAAGTTGGTCTACCGAGGATAGTTATGACTTTGCCTTTTTAGGAGTTGAAAAAGGCTCTGTTGTGGCTGTCGGAACGGTCGGTGTGCTTAATGACGAGTATGCGAAAAAGTTGTTCTTGGATGGATTTAAAGAAATGGTGAAAAGACTTGAACCTTCAGAGATTTTGGTTTATGGAAACAGACTGACCGAACTTGATGAATATAAAAATGTCAGATGGTTCGAGCCGTACATGAATAAATTTAACGACATAAAAAAGAAAGGACACTAACTATGGGCGGAAGAGGTTCAGGTGGCGGTAAAGCAAGCAGAGGTGGTTCATCATCTAATATTCACGATGAAAAGACTCAAAACCTGATTAATCAGTTAGAAAATAATCTGAAAAATATTAATCAAAAATTAAATGATAACCCGTCATTCAACAAAGAACAGCAACTCAAAGCAGATGCATATGCTATCAAAGACCAAATTAAATATTATAAAAAAGCCGACAAAATCAAATATATAAATGAAAATGGCGGTTCAGAAATTGATATTTCAGACAGTTATTCAAGTAAGGAAATTGACCGAATGTTCAAACAAGTGCAAAAAGGCAAGAAGATGAAAAAAGTCGGTTATGAATGGGTTGTTGATTACGATAGTTAAAAGAAAGGAGTCTAACTATGGGCGGAAGAGGTTCCGGCGGTGGTAAAGGCGGTGGCGGTGGAAGTGCTGCTAAAAAAATCCCGACTGGTGAAGGCATCACCGATAAAAACGAACTAATTAATTTATATAACAGTATTTCAGGCAATTCTAATTTATCTGTTGAACAACGTGTTAAAGCAATGCACGATATTGAAGAGAGAATTAAGGAATTAGATGCTAAAAAACAAGCGGATCCAAAACAAAAAAGACTTGATGCTCTTGCAAAGGCTCGTGCAAAACGTGCTGAAAATAAGAAAAACGGAATTAAACCTGAAAAGAAAGAAAAAGATCCAAGAAGAACAAAACCTAAAATGTCTATGGATAGCACCGTTTCAGACCTGAAATATAACTTAAGGCAAGGTGTTGAATCAGACGGATATATTTCAAATTCAGACTTCAGGGTTGAAGATTATGGAAATTCCGTTAGTGTTCAAATCAGATATTTAGGCAAATGGAAAAACCCTTCACACGCTCGTTATGAGGAAGATTACGATTGGCAGGAACTTAAATCATCAAGCGGAAAGCAGATTGATAAGGTAATTAAAAAATTATCCAAACAGTCAGGTCGTAAAATCACTTGGGGAGCAAGTGAAAAGAATTGGATTGATATAGATATACCAAAAATGAAAGGAGAC
>JAFXYU010000285.1 GCA_017541565.1 bacterium
ATCAGGAAATATTGATTTTAATTTTTCAATATTATCTTCAACAATATTCATGCTTTCCCCATTTAAAACTGTTTCTTGCATTGATTCACCTCTATATTTTTGATTTTATTTCATCTACTTCTTTTTTTAGTTTATCTATTTGAATATTTAATTCAACCTTTTCCTTAATAGAGCCGGCTTTTTTAACTTTTGATTTTAAAGCTGATATCTCTACCTCTATTGATTTTATTTTATCATAGCATGCCTTAATGTCAGAATTGGACATACCTTCTGATTTTGAAATATCTTCACCCTTAACTTTAGAAAAATTATAAACATTCAATTTGGATGTTATATCTTGGTACATTGCGTAATAATTGGAAGAATCAAGAGTTGATATATTTAGTTCTGCAAATAATTTTTCACTATAAACATCTGCCAAATTTGTATCAATCCAATCCGTAAAAACAAAGTCCTCAACGGTTACCTTTGAACTATCTGAAAGGTTTTTTCTCATATCACCAACTGCAAGTTTTAATTTATCATCATCAATCAAAACTAATAAAATCGGATAAGGAATTGCTCGCATTATAATTTCAGCAATCCTGTTTACTTTTGATATTTCATTTAATTGAACTTCTATAATTTCAATTTCTAAATAATCTCTTTTATCATCTTTGTATGGCAATATATTTATAGTTTCAGGTTTAAGACAATATTTCCAAGTAACCTTTTTTATGTGGTCATTTATTATTTTTTTATCAGACGAAGTCAGGTCGGCATTATCTAAAAAAGCCTTTTTAAATATTGTATTATTGACTTCACAGTTATTTGGAATATTTAATTGCTTATAAAATTGCTCCATTCTATTTACCTGATTACAAGAAAAGACACTAATTCAAAATCCTCTGATGTTGAACTGCTTTGTGTCTTATAGAAATTAGTACCACCACTTGAGAACAGGCTGTTTATTCCTGCCTCTTCTTTTTTACCAACGATATTTTCAATTGCTGATTTTAACAGTTTTGAATAAAAAGTCATATTCTTACCATCATCAGTTTCTTTATTAAACTGCAAAACTAAATCACTCAACACTTCGTGCTTACCGTTGCAAAGTTTTTTATAAAAATCTAACAGCTTTTTAGATTGCATAAAGCTATATTTTATCTCACCATCATTAGAAATATGAATCATATAATATGGAGCAAGAACGTTTTGTTCTTTTAATTTGGTTTCTCTAACTTGTTTTAAAGTAAATATTACTCCCGGATTCAATTCTTCTTTTATTGAATCATCCAAATTTACAACTGCGTACATGCCGGTCGGAGCATTATCTAACTCATCTCTATGCTCTTTCATATATTCCATTAAATCAATTTTGAAATCATTTAAAGTTAAGTCTGTAATTGAAATATTGCCTGAAATATCTTCCAAATCCATTACTTTATCCTGCAAGTTTTTGAGTTGATTTCTTCTGTATTCAAGATCGTTCATTTCTTTTTGATTTTCATCAATAACATTCTCTTCCCCTGTCGCAGAAACATCAAGCATAACCATTCTATTTTGCACTCTTGCCTCAAGATTGATATATTCATCTAATTCCATATGCGGCCAGAAATTTACAAGTTGAATTTCATCATTAGGACTACCAATTCTATCAATACGACCAAACCTTTGAATAATACGAACGGGATTCCAATGTATGTCATAATTTATCAAATAGTCGCAGTCCTGCAAGTTTTGACCTTCTGAAATACAATCTGTGGCAATTAAAACATCAATTTCTTCTTTTATATCAGGATATATTTTTTCTCTCTTTTTAGAATAAGGTGAGAAGTTTGTTAATACTGCATTCAAATCCCCTAATTTTACTTTCGGGAAATTACTTTTATTGTTGCCTGAACCAACAACCATTGCTGTGTATAAACCGAATTCTTGCTTAATCCAGTCTGCTAAATTTGAATATAAATAATTTGCAGTATCAGCAAATGCACTAAATATAATCAGTTTTTTGTTGTCCTTATTTATCGGATTGTTTATTTTGTTTTTAATTAATTCTTTTAAATCAACTAATTTTTTATCTCGATCAGGCGTGATTTTGGATGCTTCCTTTAAAATCCATTCCAACTTTTCCTTATCAAGCAGTAGGTCTTGTTTCCACCTGATTAAATCGATATCTTTGAAAAGGATTTTAACATTTTTTCCAAACATTATATCTTCGTATTCATTGTCATCAAGATCAATGTCAGAGATGTTAATATCGGTATCATAATCTGATGCGTTGTTTTCTATCCGATTTAAAGCCGTATTAATGGTGTTCAAAATATTCTGAACTGTAATTGAAAATGAATTAATTGAGCTTTCCAATCTCTTTAAAATATTAACACGCATCAAATTAACAAGCTGTTTTTCACGATCTGCTTGAGTGAATTTTGATTTTCCCTCTTTAACCTCAACATCATATTTCGCAGAATATTCCGCTTTTTTATCAGGCATTAAATATTCAATTGGTGCATAAATTCCAAGATTTAATTTCTTAATCGTTGTATTTACTTCCTGCATAGAAGGGAATTCTTCAAGAGTATCAATTTTAGATTTAATATTTATAGGTTTTAATCTTTCAGGAAATTTTCCAATATCATTGATGTCATAATATTTTTGAATGTGTTTTCTTGAACGGGCAATTGTAACCGCATCAAGCAGTTTGAAATAATCCAAGTTTACACTATCCAAAAATTTTGCAGTTGTTCTTTCTTCATCAGGAAGTTTTGACCACACATTGAACGCCCTTTGAGCGTTTCTTAAAATCGTCTCCACGCTATTCAACCCGATATTAGAAAAAGCGGAGTCTTTGGCTTCTGTAATGAAATTTATTTGATTTTTAATATCATTCATTTTGTTATTAACAGGAGTAGCTGATAACATCAATACTTTTGTTTTAACCCCGGATTTTATAATATCATTCATTAATCTTTGATAGCGATTAATAGTATTTTTTCTCGGAGTGTTATTTCTGAAGTTGTGTGATTCATCAATTACAACAAGATCATAATTCGCCCAATTTATTGTTTCAAGATTTATCTCACCCGAATAACCTTTATAACGACTTAAATCTGTGTGATTTAAAACGTCAAATCCAAACCTATCGTCTGCAAGAATATTACGTTTATCATTAAGTGTATAAATAGTCCAATTCTCTCTTAATTTTTTAGGTGCAAGAACTAAAACTCTGTCATTTCGCAATTCATAGTATTTTATAATTGCAAGAGCAGTGAATGTTTTACCAAGACCAACACTATCAGCAATAATACATCCATTGTGTTTTTCTATTTTTTCAATTGCACCAATAACACCATCTTGTTGAAATTTATAAAGCATATTCCAAATGGTGGTGTCTTTAAATCCTGTGCGAGTTTTTAAGATTTTATCTTCGGTTAATTCATCCAAATATTCATTAAAAACACTATAAAGGGTAATGAAATAAATAAATTCAGGTGTGTTTTCTTTATAAACAACTTTCATCTGTTCGAGGATCTGTTCTTTTACATCAATTACAAATTCGGGATTATTCCAATATGTATTAAACATCTGCAAG
>JAFXYU010000286.1 GCA_017541565.1 bacterium
GCGGAAGGGTTAAAGACCTTCCAGGTGTAAGATATCACATTGTACGCGGCACATTAGATACTGCAGGTGTTGCTAACAGAACACAAAGCCGTTCTAAGTACGGTGCAAAAAAAGCAAAGGGAGGTAAATAATGTCAAGAAGATCTAAACCCGAAAGAAGAATACCTGCAGCAGATCCTGTATACAACAGTGTTGACGTTTCAAAATTCATCAACAGAGTTATGAGACGCGGCAAAAAATCTCTTGCAGAAAAAATATTCTATGCAACAATTGCAAAAGTTGAAGAAAGAACAAATGAAAAGGGCTTGGAAATTTTCCAAAAGGCTCTTACAAATGCAACTCCTTTGTTGGAAGTTAAGGCTAGACGTATCGGTGGTTCTACTTACCAAGTTCCGATTGACGTTAAACCGGACAGAGGTTTCGCTCTTGCTTCTTCTTGGATTATTGCTGCTGCTAAGAACAGAAACGGTAAATCATTCACAGAAAAACTTACAAACGAATTAATCGATGCTTCAAACGGCAGCGGTGCAGCTTGCAAGAAACGTGAAGATACCCACAAAATGGCAGAAGCAAACAAGGCATTTGCTCACTACAGATATTAATATTTTTATTATTAATAACGAAAAAACTGCTCCTTAAAAGGGGCAGTTTTTTATTGAATTTAAGTAGTTGTCAGGCACTTCCTGACTGCAGATTACAAGTTATTTTCTTGTTAAAAACTGCGGAGCTTTTTTTCTGCTTCGGACATTTTATCACGTAAATAATCTCTTGCAAACCATGCTCTTCGTTCTTCGTATTTATCAAGATTTGACATATTCTGTTTATTGCTGAAACTGCTAATAATTTTTTCTGTATCGCGAAGTTGGTTTTCTAACTGGCGAAGTTCGGTTTTTGACTGTGTCTTATCTTTTAATAATGCATTTTTAGCAACTTTTATCCCGCTTTTTGGATTTGCTCTGAAGTTCATTGAATAATTTGCCATTCCATAATTTTGAATACCATTCATACTATTTTTTCCTTTCTGGGCTGCGTCCATTTTGTACTACACTTTTATACCCCTATAAGTTCACTGAACTTTCAAAATTGCCTAATTTTTGAAAATAGTTTACAAAAGTTTACATTAAGATAAGGAATAGGTATATTTGTGCGACTTTCAGGTACGAACTTTTTATGATATAATTCTTTCGGGAGAGGCAGATGTTTTTCAGCAGAAAAAAGAAACCGGAAAAAATTAAAAAGACAAAACTGCAGTTATTCAGAGAATATACTGTAAGAGCGTTGTTTATTATAATCGGTGCTTTTATTACGGCAGCCTCTTTAGAAACCTTTTTACTCCCAAATAATATCATTGACGGCGGCGTAATCGGTATTTCCATGATGCTCCATTATGTAACAGAATGGAACTTAGGTTTGCTGATTCTCTGTATAAATATTCCGTTTATCCTTCTTGCTTGGAGAAAACTCGGTCACAAATTTGTTATACAAACATTTTTTGCAACCTCAATGCTTGCAATTGCAACAAACGTTTTCCACGGATTCAAAGTAACTGAAGATTTACTTCTTTCAACCGTATTCGGCGGTATTATTCTCGGGTTCGGCGTTGGACTTATTTTAAGAAATAATGCATCCTTGGACGGAACGGAAATGCTTTCGATTACGATTTCAAAGAAACTCAAAGTTGTTTCCGTAGGTGAACTTTTGATGTTCATTAATCTGTTTATATATACGGCAGCGGGATTTCTTTTCGGTTGGGAACGTGCGCTCTATTCTATTCTGACTTATTATATTGCATCAAAGGTTATTGACTCGGTTCTCGAAGGACTTGATAAATCAAAATCCGTCAGAATTGTCTCCGAATTTCACCGTGAAATCGGCGACGAGATAATGAAAGAACTTGATACGAGTGTTACTTATATGAAAGCCTTAGGCGGATATTCAAGACAGGAAAAGATTTTGACCTACTGTGTCGTAAACAAGTTTGAAATAGCCAAACTCAAAGATGTTGTACATTCAATCGACCCCCGCGCATTCATTGTAACGGAAGATGTTCACGAGGTTGAAGGAGTGCGTGTAAAAAAGCACCGTTAATCGGTTTTTATCCAATCATACAGGTTTCTTATCTCGCCATAATCGTAATTTGCGAGGATTTGCTGTGTATCAAGATTTTCTTTCACAGGTTCGGACATAATTTCACCGTCTTTGTATACTCGGCTGAAATTTTTTCCTTCGTTTACGCAATACGGAACTTTTACGGTATTTTCTCCGCAAAGATAGGCAAGTCCGTGGGTTCTGCATATTATCGGTCTGTAAAAATAAATTGAACATTTTTTGTTTACCAAAAACGGACACGCTCCGCCTTTTTGCATATTTTTAACGTTTGTCTGGACAGCCTGTTTCTGTTCGTTTTCAAGCGCAATAAAACCCTGCATCATGTATTCAAGTTCAATCTGAGAAAGCGGATAATCACCTTTTTCACAACAGGAAGAACAGCCGATTTTACAGCAAATATGCGTCCGTTGGTCTTCAAAATATTTTTCCAATTTGGAATCAAGTTTTTTTAAAAAATCAGCGTAATTCAAGAGAAAATCCTATTTACCCTTATTTACCTCTGCCCCAGAATTTGCTCCAAAAGCCTTTTGTAACTTTGCCTTCAAGTTGTTCTATTCTTTGAGATAATTCCTGATTATGATCCAAAAGTTCTTTTACCTGTCGTGCCAAAATCTCATTATCACGCTTGTATCCGCCTGCTTCAATGAGTTTTGTGGTTAAATCCGAATTTGTGATATCGTCACTGATTTTTTTTGCTACCGCTTCTGCAAGCATTTGCAATGTTTGGCTTGAAACATCAAGAGTAAAGTTTTTGCCCTGAGGAATGATATCCGGCTCTGTTACCCCCTGAGCAACAAGGTCGGTTGACTCTTCAGAAGATGAGCCGTCAATGATTACCGGCTGAACCGGATTTCTGTCTTCTTCGTCTTCAACTCTCGCTTCAACTCTGGATAACTTAGCAACAATTTGCTCGTCACTGTATCCTTGCGCTTTCAGAGAAATTCCTTTTTTAATTTTGTCGAGAGCCAAATCGTCATAAAATTCCAGCCCGCTTTCATCCTCGTATATCGATTCTATTTTCCAGTCTTCCAGAAACAAATCCAGAGAATGCGTATCAATGTAATAGTTTTCCGCATTCAAACTTTTTAAAATAGATTCTTTATTAAACATCCGCTAATCCTCATCTTTTCATAAGCCGAGCGATATCACGTTCCTGCGTTTTCTTTGTGATAGCCTCGCGTTTATCATAAATCTTTTTACCCTTTGCCAATCCTATTTCCAGTTTAGCAAAACCTTTCGATAAAAACAATTCCAATGGAATAATTGTTACACCGTCTTTTTTTACTTTATCCTGAATCTTTAGTATTTCCCGCTTATTCAGGAGTAATTTACGAACTCTGTCCGGTTTATGATTGTAACGATTTCCCTGTTCATAAGGAGAAATATGCATTCCGTAGAGAAACATTTCATTCTCCTCAATTTTTGCAAACGAATCTTTAAGGTTTATTGTACCTTTGCGAATTGATTTAATTTCAGTTCCCGTAAGCACAATACCCGCAATAAATTTGTCAAAAATGAGAAAATCGTGAAACGCTTTTCTGTTTGTTGAAACAACTTTTTTATCCATAGGTGTATTATAATTCAAACCTTGAACCTTGCCAAGAATCACGGCGCAAAAATTCTCTGTCAATTTTGTTCAGAC
Source organism: bacterium (assembly GCA_017541565.1). Classification (GTDB taxonomy): domain Bacteria; phylum Cyanobacteriota; class Vampirovibrionia; order Gastranaerophilales; family Gastranaerophilaceae; genus CAG-196. Next base: position 3,751 of record JAFXYU010000286.1, read on the forward strand.
AATCCAACTTTTTCCCAATCCATCTTGGCGCAACAAGTTCAGTCCTTAGCCCGTTCCCAGCAAGACGATGAATTGTGGTTTTTGGGGGTAAATACTCAAGAAAATCGCAAACCGTTTTTACATATTCATCCTCGCTCATAAATTCAATTTCGCCGTTTTTGTACATTTCGGCAAGTTTTGTGCCTTCCAATGCACAAAGCATGTGAATTTTTACCCCGTCCGGCTCAAGTTTGGCAATCGTTTTTGCC
>JAFXYU010000287.1 GCA_017541565.1 bacterium
CTGCGGAGATTAAAGAACAAATTGAATATTATAATAAAGCGGATGCTCTTAAGCAGAAGCGACTTGATGCTCTTGCAAAAGCACGTGCAAAACGAGCAGAAAATCTTAAAAAAGGTATAAAACCTGAAAAGAAAAAAGAAAAAGATCCAAAAAGAACAAAACCTAAAATGTCTATGGATAGCACAGTCTCTGACCTTAAATATGGTTTAAGACGTGATGTTGCTACAGACGGATATATTTCAAACAGCGATTTTAGAGTTGAAGATTATGGCGATTCAATAAGTGTTCAGGTCAGATATTTAGGCAAATGGAAAAATCCATCTCACGCACGTTATGAGGAAGATTACGATTGGCAAGAATTACACTCATCAAGCCGAAAACAAATAGATAAAGTTGTAAAGAAAATGTCAAAGCAGTCCGGGAGAAAAATTACTTGGAGTTCAAGTGAAAAAAATTGGATTGATTTTGATATACCTAAAATGAAAGGAGATTAAATATGGGCGGTCGTGGTTCAGGCGGAGGTAAATCCGGCGGAGGAGCAAGCAAATCTGCTCCTATATCAAAAGAAACCGAAAACAAAATTAATTCATTAATGAATCAATCATATAAATATGATGACGAAGCTTATGAATATAATCAACGTGCAAAAGGTAATATGGCTATGGCGATTGATTATCGTAAAAAAGGCAAAGAAAAATCTGCTCAAAAATATGAGGATTATGCTGCCGAAGATTTAAAAAAAGCAAGAAAAGCAGAAGCAAAATCAAAAGCATTAGTAAAAGAAGCAAATAAACTTGCACCAAGAGAAGTCGTAAATATTCCACGTTCCTACTCATATCAAGGCGAGCAGGGATATAGGACAGTTTACAAAAGTCCTCAAGCTGCCAAAGAACAATGGAGGCAACGTGCTAAAAATACAATTAGTACGGCATTAAAAGACCAACCAACAATAGTTGAATCCCCAAAAGGAGGGTATAGTGTTGTTCCTCATAAAATTGCAACAATTAATAAATTAAAAATAATTAGTCCGTACAGAATATCTGACGATGATTAATTGTGTCCGAATGATACGAAATAGCAGAAAAGACTTTATTTTGTTTCACTTCCATTCGATGAATGTGACTGTAACAAAGTAAAGGAGGTCATTATGACAGAAAAAATCACATTAGCAGAAGCTGTTAAATCAAAAGACAACTTCACAAAATTTATTGAACAAAACAAAGAGGAATGTATTAAGCAAGCACTTAAAGGCTTGGAATATCGTCCTGTTCAAATCACAATACCACAGATGACACCAAGTGCTGACGGATTATGCAGCGGACTTGGTGCATTCAAAGACGGACAAAAGTGCTATGTGTTTTGGTTTATTAACAATGAAAAAGAAGAGATGTTGAAACTTGCAGAAAATTTAAACACAAGATTCTCAAAAATCTGCGGAATTTTTATTTTTAAACCTTGTTTAAACGAGGGTAAAACAGAGTTTAAATGCCTTTTAAAGCCTGAAGTTAATAAACGACAGCCGGTAAACACAAGAACTAAAGCAAAACTTCTACAATTTAAATTGTGGGAATTATACAGAGATATTTGTGATGGAAGCGAATATCCTGATATGCAAGTAGCAGAAGCAAAATATCAACATTTTCAATATGTAAATATTCACATAAGCGGAATTCAGTTGATTCAAACAATAAACACGCAGAACGGATATGTTGCATCAGAATTAAGTATGCGTAGCCGAGAAAAATTCTTAAAATTAAAAGAACACAAAGATGAAATAGAAAAAGAAGTCGGGGAACTGATTTGGGATGATAATGAAAAGAATCAAACTGTAAAAATAAGAAAAGTATATCCGATTGATGTTTATGATTCTAAAAATCACAAAA
>JAFXYU010000288.1 GCA_017541565.1 bacterium
ATTTCTCTTAATGAGAATTTTAAAACTGTAATTAAAACAATCTCAGAGGTAGATAAAACGGATTCGATAGCGGATTTCGGCAATCAAATAAAAGATATTATTGCATCCTCAAACACGATTTTATCTGCACTTCAACTCATAGATAAAAAGCAAATCCAGTTAGAAGAATCATTTGATAAACTTGCGACGCAGGAAGATATAAACAGTGCAAAAAGAAGCATAGGCGAAGTATTTGCTATTAATAAACAAATTTCCGATTCAATGGAAAATATATCCCAAAAGGGTTACAAACTTGATACACTTTCGGAAAAAATTGATGCTTCCGTCAATATTATTGCCGGTTTAAAGTCCGTTATATCGGAAATCGGTGAAAAGAACTCGCTTGCGATAGTTGACAGATTGACTGAAATAGAACAAACCTTAAAACAAACGGCATCGAATGATGAATTTGCCGATTTGAAGGGGCGTTTGGAAACAGTTATTCACGATGTCATTAACAATTGTGTATTGAGTTTTAATACCACAGGGGATGATATTAAAGAGCATGTTTCTGATGAAACGGGCAAAGTTTCTCAGTTGGTAGAGGCATATTCATCAAAAGCAATCGATAGTTTAAACACAGCAAAAGGTGATATTGAGGGTACGGTAAAAGCCTCTGCGGATAGAATAGCAGGTGCCATTGATGAGAATATCACCAAGACAATAAGCGATATTAATTCTAATGCCGAAGTTATAAACACTAAACTCAGTGAAGCCCATACCGTTATAACAGATATTTGCCGCACTAATTTTGCTGATTTGTTGGAGAATTTGTCCGGTTTAAAAACTATCTTATCTCAGATAGATGAAAATAATACATCTGCAAATAATGCGATGTATTCAAATATGACAGACCGTTTATCAATGTTTGAGAATAGTTTGAAAACATCTCTTGAAAGACAGGAAAGTTATGTTTCAAATTCATCGGACAAAGTAACCGACCAAATGGCAGAAGTAAAGAATCTTTCAGGAACGTTAGATTATAAACTTGATGCTTCAATAATTGAGATTAATAACTCTAAAAAAGAATTTGAAGAACTAAAGAATGCGGTGCAGGATGTTTTAAATCTGGATTTTGTCACGACGGTAAAGGATTTAAGAGTAGATTTATATGCGGTAAAGCAAGATCTTTCTCAGGCTGTAGAGGGTGCGTCTTCTGATTTGTCTGACAAGGTTGCAAATGACTTGTTTGGAAAATACGAACTTTTAATAAGCAAACTTGATATAGTATCTGATGAAATAAATAAGGTTCAGTATAATTCTTTGGATGAAATAAAAGCAAGGTTGGAAAATATTTCTTCAGGAATTGTTGACGTACTTTCTTATGTAAGTACACGTCAGGATAATGATACAGCCGCTCTTGATTCTAAGATAAAAACACTTACTAATGCGGTAAATGACAGCAGACTAAATTATGTTGAAAGTGTAAGGGATGTTGTAGATGTAATAAAAGTTCAGATTCAGAACAAGATGGATGATATCTACAAACAGACTTTAGAGTCTGTAAATTCATTGAATAACACATTTGAAATTTCAGCAAAGAGTATCAAGGATGATATTCAAAACTCTTATGATAAGTTAGTTGCAGTGCAGGGAAACTTTGATGAACTGAAAGAGATAATTAATGTCAATAACATAACAAATCGAACCGATATAGAAAATGTTTTGGAGGCATCTCAAAGTTTAAAAGGGGATTTTGAAGCCAAAATAACAGCATTGAAGAATACTCTTCTTGATAAGGTTACTGATTTCAAAAATGAGTTTGCGTGTGAAAATGCGGATAAAATTAGTGAATTGAAGTTTAATTCCGAAAATCTGCATACTAAGGCAATGCAAAATGCAATTGAATTAAACAGCGGTTTAAAGCAAGATATAGAAAAAATTACGGATTCATTAAAAGACTCCGTTTCTGCTTTGGCTGAACAGGTTGCTGCTTCGTCTTTGAAGTTTGAAGGTTCTGCAAAAGATATTGTTGGTTTTATAAAAAATGATTTTGTCAGAGAAACTACTTCCTCAGTTGATGAATTGAGTACATCGGTGACAAATACATTAGAACAGGTTGACGGAAGACTGGATAATGTTTCTGAGAAACTTGACAACATGGCTTCTTCGGTTAATTCTTTGTCAAAGGAAACTACGAACTCTCTTGCGATGACATTATCTAAGATTTTGGAGAATTTTGTTTCCATTAAATCAGAAATGAATGTTTTGAATGAAAATTCAGCCGAATCATTGAAAAATAACGTAGAAGATATAAAAGAACATTTTGAAAAACTAAAAGAAGAGTTTAGGAGCGCGGACAAAAATCTTGATGAGGACATGTCACGTCAGATAGATATTATTGAGCATAACTTCCAAGCGTTGAATTCTCTTGTTTCTTCTCTAATGGAAGAAAATAAATCGACATTTGCCGAAAAAATTTCAACCGAAATGCAAATGGTTTCTCAAAGCATGTCCAATACAGTCAGTGAAAAACTTGAAGCTTATAAGTCACAAATAGAGGAAATGTTCGATAAATTCAGCCAAACAAGTGATTCAAGATCTGAATTTATGAAGGAAAAAGCATTGGAGTTAAATGCAATTCTTGAAGAAACTCTGGCAAAACAAAGTTCTCTCGCTGAACTCCAAATTTCTGACATAGCAGAAAGGTTGAAGAGTGCTCTTGATGCAAATATTCAACTTACTGCCGCTGATTATGAAACATTGAAGAAAAAGTTTGAAGACTGTGCCTCGTTAATACAAAAAGAAAATCGTGCATTTACGGAAGAGATTAAATCTCAAATGGATGATATAAGTAAATTTATTAATTCAGGTTTATCTATTCAGGCACAGGAAGTTAATAGTTCCTTAGAGCAGATAAATTCAGGAATATATAAAATTACAACTACGATAAAGGAATCAAATGCCGAATTTGGTCGGACGGTAGAGAATGTATCGGATGATATTGACAATATAAAGAAAGAGATTGGAACAGAACTTGGAACGTTGAGTGAAAAAATTTATTCTATGTTTGAGGAAAATTCCCTTAATTTTCTGACTCAAATTACCAACTCCGGTTCTACCGTTCAAGAAGAAATTAAAGCGCGCGCAATTGAATTAAAAGCATCTTTTGATAATCTAAATGAAAGAATGGACAAGGATGAACTTTCAAGAATGAACGTTTATCAATCTCAGATAAGGGAATTGAATGACAGATTTAATCTTCTCATTTCCGATTCAAAAAATGCTATAAAAGCAGAAGTCGGTGTGATATGTGAAGCGTTGGTGGAGAACAATAAATCTGTAGTAAATGAAGTAAATAGTACAGTAGAAAATCAGATTAATACTTTGCTTGCTGCAAGTACTGATATTTCTGCAGGTGAATTGCAGTCAATTCAATCTTTTGCGGCTGAAATTTTAGAAAATATTGATGGTGTCAAGCAAAATGTGATTACATGCAAGGATATAATTACTAACCTTGTGAAGGATGAATTAAAAACTGTTACAAAAAATATTGAAAAAGAAACAGATGCAATTTCCGGAGATATAATTGAACAGTTTGAAATATTCAAGGGTAATCAAAAAGATAATCTTGTTAATATGACAACACAATTGGAAGGTTCTGTATCCGGATATATTTATGATGCCGTAAACGATTTGAAATCTTATTTTGATATTAAAGCAAATTCAGCGGTTGTTGATGAAAAAATTGATAACTTGCGATTACAACTTGACAGTACTGCGGAAACCGTACTTGATAATGTTAATAAACTTGTTGATTTGAGTGTTTTTGCTGATGCTATTTCCGATTTAAAGTCAGCAAATGAAGTATTAATATCGTCAATGGCAAACAAATTAAATGTACAAGTTGAAGATTTTATTAAAACAAACTTAACAAAAAATCTTGGCGATAAAATCAACCTTTTTGATAAGAAGTTTACTGATACTCTGGTAAATCAGTACGAAGAAATTAAATTGATATCAACAACTCAAAAAGAATCATTTGAATTAATAAAACAAGATGTACAAAAGATTATATCAGATTTTAATTCAGGAAAAGAAGATATCAATTCTAAACTTCAGAGTGTTTTCGAAAGGCTTGATTGTTCAATTGACGGATTGAAACAGAGTTTTGACGAATTGAGAAGTCAAATACTGGGTAAATCTGATGATGATGCATTTGAATCGTCAATAAATGATAAATTGAATAGTCTTGAAAATCTGGTAATGGAGCAATCAGGATATCTTGAAGATATCAATGAACTCTGTTGCAGTAATCTTCCGGAAATATCCGAGATGAGTATGGTCGTGAAGCACGGAATCCAGAAGTCTTTATCTGAGTTTATAAATAAGGCAGATTCCAAAGAATTAGACATCTCGCTGGAATTAAATAATCTTAAATCTGATATAATTACTCAATTCTTAAATATATTTAATCAGATATCGTTTGTTGCGGAACAGGAAGAAATCTTGGATTTCATTCAGGAAAAACACTCCGAATTGATAACTATACTCAGTCATATTGTTACAACTTCCGATACAGTAGAAACTGTAAAAGATAATTTGGCAGTAGTTGATAATAAAATGAATTCGTTGAAAGAGGATGTTGATTTATTAAACGAAAAAATAACCGCAATTATGTCTTCTGATGGGGATGTCGATTATGTATACAGTTTGCAGGATTTAGAATCTGATATTGCAAATTTAAGACTGGTGTTAAATGAAATGAAACAAAATCTGAGTTCTGCTGATGATGTAGAAGAATTTAAGAAGAATTTTAATGCTTTGGCGGAAGATATAGTCAGTATAAGTACAAGAACAAATAAATTAATTTTAGCATCTGACGAATCTCATCAAACATTACAAGACAGTTTACAGGATTTCAAGTTGGTAATTAATGATTTGGATGAAAGAACTCGCAACTTTGCACAAGAGGCAGGCATTGATAAAATCAATAATAAACTGGGTGCGATTAATACTATGATGCAAAATGGCGAAAAGACAAATCAGGTATTTAATCAGGTATTTGAGTATCTTGCAGAATGGGTAGATAAAGCGGGTGCGCAGATTTCATCAATAACAGATAAGGTAGAAACACTGGATGACTTAGGTCAGATAAAAGTGATGTTGGAAGACTTGAAGGCTGAATCAGAGGATGATACTGCAGGAAACGAACTTGTTGAAGCGTTAGGAAATGTTTTTGACAAGCAGTCCAGACGTATCACATCCTTGGAAGCGAAGTTAGATAGGATTATTGTTGATACAACTATTAACAACAAACAAAAACTTGATGTAACTCCGTTTGAAGATACGTTAAACAGATTTCTTGTTGCAATAGATGACAAAATGCTTTCTCAGCAAAAGAAAATTAATTCTTTAGAGGAAAAATTAGAAGAAGTAATGTCTTTGGTAGATAATAAAGAAACGGCCCAATTAACCAAAAAAGTCGGCGGAATGGATAGACAAATCGCAAAACTAAATAAGAGTATCGAAAAAATAGCATCTCATGTTGTTGAAAAGTAATATAACAGATTTACAAAAAATGGTAAAAAGTAAAATACTTTCTTCCGCGGAGGAAAGATATTGTTATGCTCAAGATGCGGCAAACTTGCGGAATGAACCGAATCTTCCTGATGCTGTTGTATTTGTTGAGACAATTGAGGAAGTTCAGAGCATTGTAAAATATGCAAACTCTCATAAAATTCCAATAATATCTCGCGGTGCCGGAACAAATATGGTTGGAGCTTGTACATGTACTCAGGGAGGAATTGTTCTTAATTTTTCCAGAATGAATAAAATAGTTGATTTTAATACGGAAAATATGACAATGAAGGTTCAACCGGGTGTCATACTGGATGATATTAAGAAACTTGCAGAATCAAAAGGTCTTTTTTATCCTCCTGACCCTTCAAGTTATAAAGTGTCTACTATAGGCGGTAGTATTGCTCAATCGTCAGGCGGCGCAAAAACGTTTAAATACGGGACTACTAAAGATTACATTTTAAGTCTTACAGTAGTGCTGGCTGACGGTACGCTCATGAAACTGGGTTCGGGTACCGTAAAAGATGCTGTCGGTTATCACTTAAACCAATTAATTATTGGAAGCGAGGGAACCCTAGCAATAGTAGTAGAGGCGGAATTAAAACTTATACCTTTGCCGGATTGTTCTATTTTGGTCTCGGCATATTTTGATACCATTGAAAGTGCTATAATGGGCGTAAATGATATAATTAAAAACAGAATTTTTCCGTCCACAATTGACTTTATGGACAAAAATGCTATAAATTCTGTTGAACAATTTTACCCATGCGGCTTGCAAACAGATAAATCTTGTATGCTTTTAATTGAGGTTGACGGATTTAAAAAATTTGCCGAATTTGAATCCGGCATGATACAGGATATTTTAAAGGTGTCGGGTGCATCATATATAAATGTTGCAGAGGATGAAACCGCAAAAGAAAATATATGGACAGCCCGCCGTTCAAGTTTTGCCGCTACCGCGAAATTAGGTTTGGATGTTGTGTCAGATGATGTTATTGTACCGAGAAATGCACTTTTAAGGATGATTAATGGTTGTATAGACATTTGCAATAAGTTTAATTTGAAGTTATGCTTGGTTGGTCATATAGGTGATGGCAATTTACACCCGCAAATTGCGTTAAATCTTGAAAATGACGAAGAGTTTAAGTCTTATATGTCTGCAAAATCGGAAATCTATAAATTGGCATTAAGTCTTGGCGGAACTATATCATCTGAGCACGGAGTGGGGATAGAAAAACTTTCATATATTGAACAAACTGTCGGGGCAGAGGTTCTTGAGCAAATGAAAAGGATAAAATTGTTGTTTGATCCAAATAATATATTGAATCCGGGAAAGATTTTTAATTTATAAAAGGAGAACAGAGTTATGGATATTATTGTTATATATTGTACGGTTCCATACAAAAAGAAATCTGTGGCAAAAGATATTGCAAGTGCTTTGATGCGTCATAAACTTGCGGCTTGTGTCAGTATGATAGAAAACGTAAAATCAGTTTTTTCTTATGATGGTGATGTCTGTGAAGAAAAAGAGATTCTTCTTATGATAAAGACACGGCGCGCGAATTACGGTAAAATAAAGATATATATTGA
>JAFXYU010000289.1 GCA_017541565.1 bacterium
ATACGCCTGAAGCACCGTAGTTCGATAATACGCGGGCTGATGGGTCGTTGACGTTACAGCCTTCCCATTTTTTATTTGGCATCCAGAAGTCTGCTATCATGTGATCCCTGAAATCCTGAAAAAGGATGAAAACGGAAAGTGGCAGCCACGCTCAGTATATTTTGTACAAATGGATGCAAGAAACAAGCAAGATACCGAATCGGTCGGAAAAGTTGCGGCAGATTGGGCAAAATATTGCCCCAGAGGGGATAAAACTTTTGCTGCAGACATCCATAGGGACATGTATTTAGGTTCTAATCGTGATGCGTATAGTTTTTATGCGTTAACCGAACAAAAAGATAATTTTGAAATTTTGGAACCGGAAAAAATCCTTGGATTCATCCAAATGAGACCGCATAATGAAATTTTGCATGAAATTGAATATCTGCAATCTCACCCTTCAACATACTACACTCCGGAAAAAAGCATTTATAAACATATTGCAAGTACTATGATAAATAATATTATAGACCTGTTTCCAAAAAGGAACATTATATTGATGCCCATAGAAAGCGCAAAGAAATTTTATTATAAAATGGGATTTGAACAAATACCTTATTCAAATAAATTAAAACTCATAGTTTAAAGTGCTTTAACCATTTCTTCAAGACAGATTTTAACATGCGCATAATTTAACCCGCCCTGCATGTATGCTGCATACGGTTCTCGCATTGGTCCGTCTGCGGAAAGTTCAATCGTTGAACCTTCTATGAACGTACCGCCTGCCATAATAACTTTGTCCTCATATCCCGGAATATATTCAGGAATCGGTGTCACATAACCGTTAACCGGAGAAAGTGACTGTATTGTACGACAAAATTTTTCAAGTTTTTCCGGAGAATTGAATATTATGTTCTGGATAATATCCGTCCTTTTTTCGTCATATCTTGGGTTTGAATTGAATCCTATGTCTTCAAAAACTTTTGCCGCAAGTATTGCACCTTTCAACGCCTCTGAAACAACAGACGGAGCCATAAATAAACCTTGAAAAATCAATCTGTGCTGGTTAAACATCGCACCGCCCTCCGAACCTATCCCCGGAGCAGTCAAACGATTTGCACTTCTTTCGACATAAAGAGCGTTACCTGCAATATATCCTCCTGCTTCTACAATTCCGCCGCCAGGATTTTTAATCAGAGAACCTCCGATTAAATCAGCACCCACTTCAATCGGTTCACGTTTATCAACAAACTCTCCGTAACAATTATCAACAAAACAAATACAATTAGGATTTTTTGATTTGACAATCTTACAAATTCTCTCAATACAATCCATAGAAAGGGATTTCCTCGTGGAATATCCTTTTGAACGCTGAATAAGTACCATTGTGACCGTATTATCAATCCGCTTTTCAAGTTCATCAAAGTCAATATCTTGGTCTTTCAGGAGCGGAACTTCGTCATATAAAACACCATGCCCGATAAGTGAAGAACGTTTTGTTTCTTCATCTCCCGCCGTTCCTATAACTTCCTGCATTGTATCATAAGGCGCACCCGCAACAGACAACAGTTTGTCACCGGCTTTAAGGTTTCCGAAAAGCGCACAAGCAAGAGTATGAGTTCCGGAGGCAAAATGTATTCGAACAAGCGCTTTTTCCGCACAAAATACTTGAGCAAAAACTTTGTCCAAAACCTCTCGTCCCAAATCGTCATGTCCATAGCCCGATACGGTATAAAAATGTTCCGGTGCAACTTTGTTATCAAAAAAAGCCTGTAAAACTTTTCTCTGGTTATAATCCCTGATATCGTTTATATAGTCAAACTCTTTCTCCAAAGCCTTTTCAGCCAGTCTAAAATCGTAATCCATTATATATCCACACTCCGTTCGTTTGTCCGTTGCATTTGTATTGAACCTTTCATTTTCTTGACACATATAAGTTTGCGAAGTTGCTCTTCCATGTGCGGTTTGAGTTTTAAAAACAAAAATACATCTTCAACACTTTTAAATCCGCCGATTTCTTCACGTCTTTTTATAAGTTTTTTGGATAAAACTATACTTATTCCGGGAAGTGCAGTAATTTCAACCTCTGAAGCATTATTTATATCAAGTTTTTCATTCGTATTTACTTCTTCTTTCTGCGCAATAACAGGTTTTGATCCAATCGGTCTGATACCTACATAGTCCTCTATATATACCGCACGAAAGAGATTGCACAATTCAATAAGTCCGTCATAAGAAGTCGAATGGTCATAATTCAAACAGAACATGTCCCACAATTCCGCCATTGTGTGAATTTTACTCTCGACAATCTTAAACTTTCTGTAATGGCTTGTTCCGTTCTTCTCTGTACCCGTAATCGTTCTTCCGTCCGAACCGAGTCTCAGTGTGCAAAATTTATTTGACACCCTTAAATCTCTCCAAACATTTTTGTACGGTGCAAGATAAAGCCTTACATTGGATAATGCGGTTTGTCTGCTCGCATATAGCGTTCCTTGGTTTATGTTTCGAAAATTGAAATTCGGATTTATGTGATTACTGCGTGTAATAAAATATATTATCCCCGCTATAAGCCCAACAGGAAGTACTACAAAAAACACTTGTGCGCCGCCCCAAATAATAAAAATTATAAAAATTAAAATACCGAATATGATGTTTGGATCTATTTGTCTGTTCATTCAAAACACCTAACAAATTGTGTACACTTTTCTGTAATACAGCCCAATTCCGGCAATTGTAAGTATTATATCAGGCAAAAACGCCGCAAGCACAGGCACTATTGCGCCTGTCTCACCAAAAGAAATTGAAAGCGCTCGCACAAGATAATATGCAAAAATTATAAGTATACTAAAAAGGAAACCTCTGTTATATCTGACTCTCGGAGGAGTAATTGCCAGCGGAACACCAATAAGTACAAATACAATTGTAGTAATCGGAAGCGCGATTTTATCAAACAAGTTTATCTTTAATTCCCTCAAATCTTCCTCATCAGAAATATCCGGCATAACCAAAAATTTGCACAACTGTATAAAATTGCGTTCATTAGCAATATTCCTGTTCATTTCTTTAGATAAATCCATTCCGAATTTTACCACCGTATCTTCAAAAAGCGTAGTATCAAATGCCTTGCCGTTATCTGTAACGGTATAGATTGCACCTTTTTGGAACTTCCATCCTTCTTCAGTCGTAGAACCCTCTCTTGCTTGTAAAATTTGTATCGTACCTTCTTTTGAAGCATCTAAAACAGTTATATTATGGAGCATTCCGTCCTTACAATTACCTACATAAAACAACCTTTTCAGAGTTCCGCCGTCTTTAACTTCTTTAAACGTGAAATTTTCCTTACCTTCAGGTATATTCTTTTTGGAAAACGCATATAAAGCCAAGTCTGTCGACTGTTTTGTCATAACAGGAACAACCGTTTCGTTCACCAAAAAACTTACGCATGCCATAATAATTGCAAATATAAAAATCGGTTTCGCTATTCTGTTTATCCCGATTCCGCACGCTCTCATTACGGTAATTTCCGAACTCAAACTCAAACCGTTAAGTGTCATAACGGTCGCAAGCAAAACGCCCATAGGAATTGTCATTACAAATACGGCAGGAAGATGTAACAGAATAATCAAAAACGCTATCTTAAACGGAATGCCATACATGGAAATCTGCTTGATAAGCGTAATGAAAGTATCTGATGCAAAAATAATTGACGTGAATACAAGAACACCCATAATAAACATTTCAATAACCTGCTTCAAGATATATTTATCCAAAAGCCTCATCATTTTGTATTCACGAAACAGTTTTACTATTATTTTATTCAATCTTCCAAAGCCCCGTCCTTTAAAAATTATACACGAAAGATACCAAAAAAGTTATAAATGTTAACATTTGTATTATAAAATCTCGTTTTTACCCCAAATTTATTGACATAAAACCATGTTCGTTCTAGTATCAAAGTACCCTAGTCGAAATTTTCTTGCCGGATTTGACGGCTCAGGGGGGTTCTAATTGAAAAAGAAATATAAGTAAACAAGTGAGAAAATAAGAAATTGGCGCAGCCATAAACCACTTATTCACTCAGTCACTTAATCACTTATTCACTTTGGAACAAGGTTTTAAATGAAAAAGAAATATAAGTAAGCAAGTTCACTACAGTAATTCCGGTGAAGCCAAAAATCACTTAGTCACTTAGTCACTTAATCACTCAGTCACTTTAAAACCAACGTATTACTAAGGCAAAAATAAAGGAGAACGATTATGCCTACAATGAATCAGCTGGTTCGCCAAGAACGTAAAAAGCTGCAAGACAAAACCAAATCGCCGGCTCTTATGAATTGTCCTCAAAGACGCGGCGTATGTACAAGGGTTTACACAACAACCCCTAAAAAACC
>JAFXYU010000290.1 GCA_017541565.1 bacterium
ATTACTGTTGAGTCCAAAGTCGGATATAAAACAGGACCTCCGGCAGAAAGCCCGTATGCGGTTGAGCCTGTCGGGGTTGAAATAATCAGACCGTCTGCTATATAATCGCAAACAAATTTTCCGTTGATTTCAAGATAAAATTTTGATGTGCGTGAATGAGAGCAGCCTTTTATTACAAAATCGTTTAGTGCAAGATAGTTTTCGGATTCAAGCATAAGACGTTCTTCTGTTTTATATTTACCCTCAATAACGTTATCAATAATTCTTTCGTATTCATTAACTCCTGCTTGAGAAAGAAATCCGAGTCTTCCGAGATTGATACCCAAAACCGGCACATCATAGAATTTTGCTGCCTTTAAAAGAGTTCCGTCACCGCCTATTACGAAAGTGATATCTCCGAAATTACCCATTTTATCAATATCAAAGGATTGAAATTCCGCATTCTTATTAATCAGCGTCGATTCAATAGTATTCAGCGCATTCTCGTAATCAGAAATCATTTTATTGTATACAACATTAATTTTCATACTGCTGATTATAGCATGGAAATTGATTTTATGTTATGTTTAGGGAAAGAAAGAGGCATAATATGATAGAAATGAAAGTAATGGGTATAGCACTTGATGTGAGAACAAATTCTCCGATTGTTGTACTTCACGATTTGGATAACAGAAAAGCACTTCCGATATGGATTGGTTCGGCAGAAGCAAGTGCGATTATAAGATGTATTGAAGGACTTGTTGTTGCGCGTCCGATGACGCACGATTTGATTGCAAATATGATTGAAAAAACAGGATATGAGTTGGAAAAAATCGAGATTAATAATGTCGAAAAGGAAACTTATTATGCAACTTTGTTTTTGAAAAAAGATGATGAAACAGTAGAAATAGATGCTCGTCCGAGTGATGCGATTGCGGTTGCAATGAGATGTGATGCTCCTATTTTTGTAACGGCAAATGTTCTTATGAATGGTTCTGTTTCTACGGATACCGCAAAAGATGCGGAAGAAGCTCAAGAATTTAAAGACTTTATCCAGAATATTAAGCCTTCCGATTTTGAAAAACTTATGAAAGGCAAACACGAAGAAAGTGACCAATAGTTTTTAAATGGAAAATTAAAATTGAAAGTGGAAAGTTATTATGAACATAAACACAAATTATGACAATTTGGAACAGAGTTATTTATTCTCAACAATTGCAAAGAAAGTTAATGAATATATAAAAAGTAATCCGGATAAAAAGGTTATACGACTTGGCATTGGTGATGTTACGCTTCCTCTGTGCAAGGCGGTTACAGATGCTCTGCATAAAGCGGTTGACGAAATGGGTGTTCAGTCAACTTTCAGAGGATATGGGCCGGAGCAAGGTTATGACTTTTTAAGAGAGGCTGTTCAAGGATATTACAAATATCATAGTGTAGATTTGGAACTTGATGAAATATTTATTTCAGACGGAGCAAAGAGTGATTTGGGCAACATTCTCGATTTATTTGGGACTGATAATACAATTCTTGTTCCTGACCCAGTTTATCCGGTTTATGTTGATACAAATATTATGGCAGGACGCGAGGTAAAGTTTGTTGATGCAAATCAGGGTAATGAATTTTTACCAATGCCTGATAAAAATGTGAAAGCGGATATAATATACATTTGTTCTCCCAACAATCCGACGGGTGCGGTTTATGACAAGGCTAAGTTGAAGGAATGGATTGATTACGCGATTTCAAATGAAGCAATAATTCTTTTTGATTCAGCCTATGAATGTTTTATTTCTGACGAAACATTACCTCGTTCAATATACGAAATCGAAGGCGCAAAGGATTGTGCAATAGAATTTTGTTCGCTTTCAAAAACCGCAGGGTTTACCGGTACAAGATGCGGTTACACAATTGTTCCCAAAAACCTCGGTAAACTTAACAAAATGTGGGTAAGAAGACAGACTACAAAGTTTAACGGTGTTCCGTATATTGTTCAAAGAGGTGCGGAAGCGGTATTTTCGGAAGAAGGGCAAAAAGAAATCAAGATAAATATAAATTATTATAAACAGAATGCCAAATTAATATCTGATACGCTGAAAGAGTGCGGAATTTGGCATGTTGGCGGGAAACATTCACCGTATATTTGGTTAAAATGTCCTAATAGTATGAAGTCTTGGGAGTTCTTTGACTATTTGTTGGAAAATGCTCAAATAGTAGGTACTCCCGGTTCAGGATTTGGTAAAAACGGTGAAGGATACTTCCGTTTAACATCTTTTGGTTCATACGAAAATACGGTTGAGGCAATGGAAAGATTTAAAAAAATCTTTGGGTAGATTTAATTATCGCGATAAATATTTAAAAAATAAACTCTTTTCAGGTTCAAGGCAACCGTAGTTTTTATAGTCTCCGACATCATTGACCCAATCAGAATCAGTAGTTATTTTATTGTTGAGCGTTTGTACATAATCTTTTGTTAGCAATTGGTTATTGTTGTAAAAAGTGTAGTATACTCCGCGAGCAATTTCACATGCGGGAGTTGCCAATCCTACGAACAGGAATATTCCAACTACTGTTTTCAAAAAAACGTCAACTTTGCATTCGGATTTTTCAAACAGGAATTTGATAACAAAAATTGCCATTATGAAAATTGCGGGGACGGAAACTCTCATGGAAAAATCTAAGCAATCTGTCAATCGGAAAGCAGGGATTAGAATTAAGGAAACAAGTGTTATATAAAAAATAGGATTTTTTGCATATTTTTTCCACATGAAAAACATCAATAAAAGACATTCAAGGGCAAGAAAATGCAGCGTGTTTATATTATAACCGACAAAAATAATTTTTCTGAACTCAGCAGTATAATTGGATTTAAAAAATAAATAAATTATAGGAATCAGAAAAAGAATGCATAAAATATTTTGAATACTAAAAATTTTGGAAAAGAATTTTTTTATTTCATTTCTTTGAAGAAAAAACTCCACAACAGAATTTACGCAAAAATAAAAACTCATTCCTATAAATGTTAATGGGGCATAGAACAGTGAAAAAGTTCCTAAAATTCCGTAGTGTTCAATTTCTTTTAATTTTTTCAAAAATAAAATTGTTATAAGCCAAGGTGCAATTGCCTGATTATATGCCCACATCATCATTGTGGTAATTGAACTGTACTGTAATTGTATAGGATGCCATTCTATATGCATAAATACTACAGATATCGGAAGTATGATATCCATGCCGGAAAAGAAAATAAAGACAAGAACTATCCATATCGGGTTTTTGTTTTTTATATTCAAATATGAAATAACATTAAGCAAAACAAGAACAATCCCTGTCAATGCCCAAAAGAGTGCCGTGAAATTAGACAGAATAAAACTGTAATAATTTGAACATCCAAAGAATTTAAAAATTTTTCCCACGAAGGAAGAAGGCAAAAAAGTTCCAAAATAATATACAAGTTTTGCACCGTTATCATAAGTTATCGGCCAACTGAGATTTATTAAATCATGCATTAGTGCGTTTTTAATGTTCCAATCCGGTAAAGACTGATAATATAAGCCTCCAATTCCTGAAATGATACACCACATTGTGCAAATGGCAATGATGAGAAAAAGATGGTTTTTTGAAATTTCAAAATAATTTTCACTGTTATTGTTTTTAAGGATTTTAGTTATTGCAAACAGACATACAAATATCAGAATAATTGAAAAAATCGGTTTTATCCAAAAAAACAGAAATAAAAACAAAGGTATAAAAAGATATACCAGTGATAATTTGTCTAAAACGGTTTCTTTTATTCTCATATTTTCCTTATTGCAGTACAATCAATGCCATATTTTATGTATAGTATAATATTATTATGAATAAAACGATAAAACAATTTGTAACATATTTTGCGGGAATTATAGTTTCACTGTTTTTAATGCTTGTAATAACGCATTTTTTTGTTCTGAAGGATTGTGGAGTTTTGTTTTTTAACGCATTTTTCATTGCGGCTGTGAGCGGCTTTTTGGGTTCATTAATTTATCTGTTTGTTGACAGGGACAAGTTTGTATATTTTGTTGTACTTGTTTCTTATGTTTTGTTTAATGCGTTATTTGTATATTTAGGGCCGGTTTCTATGGATAGAAGTCTGTCTTCATTTATATATTTTTATTCGGTTGAAAAAGGGCAAACAACTCAGAATGTTTTTAGTGAGGAGTATTTTCGTCCATATATTTTACGACGATTTGAGGATGGTGTAAAAATCGGGTATTTAAGATGCGATGGCGGAGTTTGTTATCCGACTGCTAAAACAAAATATACTTATAAGTTTTTGTACCCTTTGGGAAAATTTACCGGTGTTATGAAAAATTACGATGAATTTAAGTTGTATATGGATAAAAGGTGAAAGTTATGCGGATATTGGGAATACAGAATATAAATCAACAAAGTTTTACACGAAATTCAAAAGAAAAACGAGAATTCATTGATGTTATAGCAGATAGTGTTAAAAATCCGCGTGATGTGGAAGATTGTGTTGTTGTACCAAGGGGTATTTTTAAGGCATACATTTACCTTATGGCATCAGGTTCCTCGGTTTGATAGCAAATGCGCTCCCGCAGAAGTGGAAAGCCGCAAAGACGGCATTTAATATTATTTGTGCTGTTTTGAGCACGGTTAGTGCCGTGTATTTTGCAAAACCGTTTGCGGTGGAAGGACTTTCTCCCACAGTGAAAAAGAAGTAATTAACAAATCATAACATTTTATTGGATTTTTAATATGTTTAAAATATAATTAACACATAGATAACCTATGAGGGAGTATAATTATGCCGAGTAATGACAGTGTTGGAAAGAAAATAGTAGAAGCATTAAAGAAGCAAGCCGAGAGCATGGAGCCTACGGATGAGGCCTTGTTTGACGAAGCACCGGTTTCAAATCCTATGGAAACTGATGTGTTCGTGGCAGAAGAAGAAAATAACATATTTGCGGAGCCTGCTTTACAGACTAAAACTTCAAATTTCTTTGATGAAGTCGAAGAAGAAAAGGATCCTTTCTATACAGAACCAGCGGTTTCTTCTGTTCCCGAAGCAAGCGGTGAATTTGAAATGCCGGCTAATATTTCGGTATTAAAAAAATTGATATCACAACTTCCGAGCGGTGTTTCAAGACATACGGGAGCGCAAATTATCAAGCAGACTATGGAGGCTCTTGGAATTTCTATGAAAAGTGTTCTTCAGGATGCTCAACAAGTTCAGGAAGGCTTAAAAGTTTCGGCAAGAGAATGCCAATCATCAATTCAGGAATACAAAAAACAAATAATGAATCTCGAGAAACAATCTCAAACTTATCAGAAACAGTATTCTGCTTTGAATGATTTAATAAGTCTTTTTATTCAGACAACAAAGTAAAATAAATAATTGGAATAAACGGCCGATACAATTCGTATCAGCCGTTTTTATTTTGTTTTATCAAATTATCCGCTAATGTTCCGATACTGTTTAGAGCAAGCCCCGAAACTAAACCGAGAAGAATGGATTTTGTTCCTGATACAAGTTTGGTTGCTGAAATCATTGTTGTTGCGATTGCGCCGATTATTGGGATTCCTGACTTTAGCAATACTGACGTTCTTTTATCTTTGTCTTTTGCAAATCCTAAACCGTAACTTATTGCACATCCCGAGAACAAAATTGTGAGTACATCTGTCGGAGCGGATCCCAGCACCAAATCACGTTCTTTGTCAAAAAATTCTGCTGATTCCAGTGTTACTGCTTTGTCAAAAGATGATACGGCTTTTTTTAATGCACCTGATGCACCGACTTTTGAAAGTTCAAACGGTGAAAGTTTGTAATATATATCAAGCATGTCTTCAAGAACACCTTTTGAATTATCATTTAAAATATTCTTTATTAAATCAGCATACACTTTTATATTCTTTTGTTGAGTTTGAATAATATTTTGATCCAATGTGTTTATTGCTTTTGAGTTTTCAAGTTTGGTAAGTTCTTGCAGAAATGAATCTTTATTCATTTTTAAAATTTGCGGATTGTGAACGAACCATTTTAGTTTTTCAATAATTTTAAATCCTTTGCTGTCTTCCGGAGCGAGGAGTCCTTCCAATTCTTTTATATAATTAACAATATATTTTATTTTATCGGAAGAACTATATGTAATAAGATTTCTTGCGATATCAATTTTTTCTGCGAGTTCAGCCTTATCTCCTTTAATTTGTTCTGCGGCAATAAATGTTTGCCACATCTCTTTTCTTTTAAATTTATTATTTTTCGACCAAAAATCTTTAAAAGAGGCATCCCAGAATTTTTCGTACAAAGACGACGTGACACTTTTTATATGTTCATATCTTGCATTTTGTGCATCTTTTGAGATAAAGGCATCGACTGAAACCTTTGCCAGTTCACGATATCCTTTTGCCATTTCTATAAGTTGTTTTTTTGTATAGTTTTTCCCTTCATATTGTATAGTTTCGTCGGGAGAATTTTTTAAGATATATTCGTCCAATTTATCAAAGGCTTCATACATTTTTTTGAAATTATTATCCACTTTTTTATATGAATCGGAGATGGTTTTTCTGGACAAGTCTTCAAAATATTTTGTTATACTCTTATGGATTTTTTCGGTTGGTTTTGTAGAAAACATAAATTTCATAAACAAGATATCTTTTACTGAAATGACGTTATTTATGCTTTCGCTTTTTTTCAAAAAAGAGTTAAATTTTCTGACGAAAATTTCAAATGCTTGCTTCCTTTTGCTGTTATCTGAGAGGTGAGAGTTTTCTAATTTTTTTTCAAGAAATTCTTTTGCATTGTATAAATATTTTCCTGAGGATTTTTGTATTCCTTTTGAAAAAATCATAACGGCTGCTACTGATGCTATTGCAAGTGTAGCGGTTGATGTCAGCGTGGTATGATTTTTATTCTTACTTTTATATGACAAATTGCCGACAGTACGCAACTCGACACTTTCAGGTGTCGCAGGGTGAATGTTATAATGCAATGTCGGTTGTATACGCATATCCATGTCGGGATTATTCCTGTACTTATAAGAACATATTTGCACACACTATAATACAAAAGTTGGAATTTGTCTATCCTTGAGAGTCTATATTCCTGTTCCTTTATAATATTTATAATCGCTCATAATTCTGTTAACAAAATTTTGAGAATGTTTAGGTATTTTGTTATTGCATCTTTTTACGGCTTCGGGTCCTGCGTTATATGCTGCGACTGCCAGTTCCATAGAGCCGAATTTTTCGTACATATTTTTATAATAAATTATTCCGCCCTTTACGTTATCCTCCAGTTTATATGGATCAAGTCCCATATTCTTTGCCGTATGGTGTGAAAGCTGGAATACTCCTATGTGTCCGCTCATACTTCTTGCGTTTTGGTTGAATCCGGATTCGGTCTTGGCAATGCTCAATACAATTGCAGGTTCAACTCCCATATTTTTTGCCTGCTGTACAATGCTGTTTTTAACCTCTTCCGTGGTATAACCAAATGCTTGAGAAAGTGCTCCCAAACACAGTACAATCAAAAACCCTCTGATAACAAACTTCATTAAATAATCCCCATTACTTTAACATGATTATTATACCACAATAGTAAACTATAATAATACTCGACTAGTCTATAATATCTTCTTTAGGAAAATATTTTTTATAATTTGTTAGATCTGACAGAATGTCGCGCTCAAATTCCTTGCTTGAAGATGAAAGAGAATGAATGTGGTTAAACGGAAGTCCGCATAATTGGTAGTTTGTTTTACCGTTTTCCATATTCTTGTACAGAAGGTAATTGTCACCAAAAATTATTTTTATTTCCGGCGGAATTTTATAATAATTTTCTTTTTTTCCAAAAAAGGCGCTTCCCCAGTCGTTTAAGCCAAAATACTTAGGTATTTTTACAAAAGATAAATTCCTGTTTGGATTGCAGACAGGAATATCAATATCCTTGGTATCTGTTTCATACAAAACTATATCCGGACTGTGAATGCCGACTAAGCCCGTGTCTTCTTTGTCAAGAATGCCGGAATTTATAATTTTTGAACAAAAATTTTCGCAGGGGAGAATGTCATCGTTAATTATTAAAAAGATATCATTTTTGCAATTGTTTATGCCCAAATTCCAACTCTTATTAACGTAAATATTTTTTTGCTGGTTTAAAATTTTGAGTTTTTTGTTTTTCTGTATAGAAGAATGTAGTGTAAATGGTTTTTGTGCATTGTTGATTAAAATGACTTCTCCGACAACAGTGTCTCTCAAAAGAAGTTCCAAAAGTTTATTCAAGACAAGTTTGTTCTTCTGTAATGTAGGAATAACTACTGAAATATTTTGCATAATGACTTACTCTCCAAGATTATTGTATTTGCTTTTGTTATCTCAGTCAATATTATTAACCTTTAGCGGGTTGATTTTAAGGGGTGTTTATAAAATAATATAAATGTGCCTGACTGCAAAGAATTTTCTGAGCAGAAAGATACGAATTTTATAAAATGTCGTGTCTTATTTGGCGCGGCATTTTATTTTTTATAAAGGTATAAAAAGGAGAATTTTATGGAAACACGTGTTGCAATTGTCAGTATAATCGTTGAAAACGATGCAGTTATTTGTGATATTCAAAATCTTTTGACAGAATATTCAAAATATATTATCGGACGTTTCGGAATACCGTACAGACAAAAAAATATAAGAATAATAAGTGTTGTTCTCGATGCACCTGTTGATACAATCAATGCTCTTACGGGTAAAATCGGCAACCTTGAGCACGTCAATGCAAAGACGGTTTATTCAAATATATAAGAAATGGAAAGTGGAAAAATGTATAATAAAAAATCATTAAAAGCGGAAGAGTTTATAAATCATGAAGAAGTCCTGAGGACATTAGATTATGCCGAAAAAAATAAAAACAATTTGGAATTAATAAATGAGATACTTGAAAAGGCTCGCCCGACAAGAATGGGCAGAGAAACTTTTTGCAAAGGTTTGTCCCACGAAGAAGCGAGTGTTCTGCTTGCATGTGAAGACAAAAGCGTTTCGGAAAAAATTTATGCTTTGGCAGAAGAAATAAAAGAAGCCTTCTATGGTGACAGAATTGTAATTTTTGCTCCGCTTTATCTGTCAAATTATTGTGTGAACGGGTGTGTATACTGCCCGTATCACAATCAAAACAAACATATTCCGCGCAAAAAACTTACTCAGGAAGAAGTTAAAGCAGAGGTCATTGCTCTTCAGGATATGGGACACAAACGTCTTGCAATTGAATCAGGCGAGGACCCTGTTAACAACCCGATTGAATATATTTTGGATTGTATAAAAACAATTTATTCAATCAAACACAAAAACGGTGCAATCAGACGAGTTAACGTGAATATTGCGGCTACTACGGTCGAAAACTACCGCCTTTTAAAAGAAGCGGGAATCGGTACTTATATCCTTTTTCAGGAAACTTATCATAAAGAATCTTATGAAAAACTTCATCCGACAGGTCCAAAGCACAATTACGCATACCATACAGAGGCTATGGACAGAGCAATGGAAGGCGGAATTGATGATGTAGGATTGGGTGTATTATTTGGATTGGAAAGATACAAATACGAATTTGCGGCACTCTTGATGCATGCGGAACACTTAGAGGCTGTCCATGGAGTTGGTCCGCATACAATCTCTGTTCCGCGTGTAAAAAAAGCGGATGATATTGACCCGACGGCTTTTGATAACGGAATAGACGATGAAACATTTGCAAAAATCGTCGCGCTTACGCATATTGCAGTACCTTATACAGGTATAATAATTTCCACCAGAGAATCTCAAACAGTCCGTGAAAAACTCCTTAAACTTGGTGTTTCACAGGTGTCAGGAGCATCAAGAACCTCGGTCGGCGGTTATACCGAAGAAGAAAGACCAACCGATACCGAACAATTTGATGTTTCTGACCAAAGAACATTGGACGAGGTCGTAAGGTGGCTTTTGACACTGGGTAAAATTCCTTCCTTCTGCACGGCATGCTATAGAGAAGGAAGAACCGGTGACAGGTTCATGTCGCTATGTAAAACAGGACAAATACAAAACTGCTGTCAACCGAATGCTCTTATTACGCTTAAAGAATTTCTTATGGATTACGCAAGCGAAGAAACAAAGAAAATTGGTGAAGAATTTATTTTGAACCAGTTGGATAAAATTGAAAATGAAGCGGTCAAGAAAGTCTTAACAAATAACCTCAAAGAAATTGAGGAAGGAAAAAGAGATTTCCGATTTTAGGGGTAAATATTAAAAGGAACAATTGATGCAAATAACAAAATCCGAAAGACCACATATAGCATTTTTTGGATGTACAAACAGCGGAAAATCCTCGTTGGTCAATGCTGTTACTAATCAGACACTTTCTGTTGTATCAGAAGTTAAAGGTACAACAACGGATGCAGTCGAAAAGGCTATGGAAATTCTTCCGCTCGGTCCTGTTGTAATCATTGATACAGCGGGGATAAATGATGAGGGAGGTAAATTAGGACAGTTAAGAGTCGGAGCGACTTTGCGGATTTTTGACAAAACCGACATTGCGGTTCTTGTTGCGGATTCAACCGTTGGATTACAAAAAGAGGACGAAGATTTAATAAAAGAGTTTGAGCAAAGGAAAATTCCGTATATTGTTGTATTTAATAAGTGTGACTTAAAAACTCCTCCTCCGCAAAATTTATCTTTTAATTATTTACCCCTTTCTGCAAAAACAGGTGAGGGGGTAAATGAGTTAAGGGAAAAACTCGGACATATAATTAATGAAAACAAAAAAGAAAAATACATTATTCGTGACAGATTAAACGTTGGGGATGTTGTAGTTCTTGTCATTCCTATTGATGAATCCGCACCGAAGGGCAGAGTAATTCTTCCACAGCAAAATGTTTTAAGAGAATGTTTAGATGCTCATTCAACTGCAATTTGCTGTCAGCCGGAAGAACTTGAATCAATATTGCAGCAATTTACTCCCAAATACGTTATTACGGATTCTCAGGCTTTTAATAAAGTAAAAGATATTGTACCTAAAAACATAATTCTCACTTCGTTTTCAATATTGATGGCAAATTACAGGGGTAAATTGGAATCGCTGGTTACAGGTGCCTCTGTTTTATCCGAACTCAAAGACGGTGACAAAGTTCTTATATCTGAAGGATGCACACATCATAGACAGTGTAACGATATAGGAACGGTAAAATTTCCGAAATGGATAAAAGAATTTACTAAAAGAAATATTGATTTTGAATTTACTCAGGGCGGAGAATTTCCGCAGAAGTTATCCGAATATAAACTCGTAATTCACTGCGGCGGATGTATGCTTAATGAAGCCGAAATACAATCGCGCCAAAAGCGTGCCGCAGAGCAGAATATACCCATGGTGAATTATGGTATGGCGATTGCATATATGAATGGTATTTTAACCAGAGCAATGGAAATTTTTGATGAATAAACAGGAACTTATTGATATTCTGAATGACGATACGAAAAACGATTGGCTTTTTAAAAAAGCCGACAGAATCAGGCATGAAAATGTCGGGGATGAAGTTCACCTGAGAGGGCTGATTGAGTTTTCCAACATTTGTAAACGAGGGTGTAAATATTGCGGACTCCGCTCGGCAAATAAAGAAATCGAACGGTACAGAATCCTTAAAGACGAACTTCTTATTTATGCAAAAAAAGCGGTTGAGATGGGATATCGTACTCTTGTTCTTCAATCCGGCGAGGATGATTTTTATGATACGGACAAAATGGTTGAGATTATTCATGAGATTAAAAAGTTTGATGTCGCACTCACTCTCAGCATAGGCGAAAAAACTTATGATGAATATAAAGCATTTAAAGATGCCGGCGCCGACAGGTATCTTTTAAGAATTGAAACAACCGATAAAAATTTATATAAAATCATGCACCCGGGGGTAAATATAGAAAATCGCTTCAGGTGTCTTTATGATTTAAAATCTTTAGGGTATGAAACTGGAACAGGATGCCTTGTAGGACTTCCGAATCAAACAATTGAATCGTTGGCGGAAGATATTTTGTTTTTTAAAAAACTTAATGCAGATATGGTCGGAATCGGACCGTTTATTCCGCATGAACAAACGCCTCTTGCAAAAGCACAAAAAGGCGATTTTTGGCTTGCCTTGAAAGTTATGGCGCTAACAAGGCTGAACCTTCCGGACATAAACATTCCTGCAACAACGGCGATGGAAACAATTAATCCAAAAGGCAGAATAATTGCATTGAATAGCGGCGCAAATGTCGTTATGCCCAATGTTACAAGCCAAGAATACAGGGCAAAATATGAAATCTACCCCGGAAAAATCTGCATAAACGAAAACCCCGAACAGTGCAGAGGTTGTATAGAAGGGAAAATTCTTTCCATAGGACGGACTGTTGCCAAAGACAAAGGATTCAGAAGGCAGAAACAGAAATAATAAATGCGGCTTGCAATTTGCAAACCGCATTTGTTTTATTTATTTTGTTTACCCCAAATTATTCAACAACAATAGCTGAAACAGGGCAAGAAGCAGCTGCTTCTTGAACAGCGTCTGCGTTAGCAGCAACATTAGCAGCGTTTACAACAGCCTTATCTTCGATAGAAAATACAGCGTCGCAAATTGATTCGCAAGCACCGCAAGCAATACATGAATCTTCAACAGTTACGTTCATTTTTTTCTCCTTTATACTATCTCTTGTCTTAAAAAAAATTAAGACTATAACTATTATACATGTTTAAGTGATAAATACAACCTTAAAAATTACAAATAAGTTTTAACGAAAGAAAATGGCAAACGGTTTACCGTTCGCCATTTTCCTTTTTATCTTATAATTTTAC
>JAFXYU010000291.1 GCA_017541565.1 bacterium
GAATATGAAACCTTTTTATCAGGATTATTTTTATTCCAAACTGCAACAAATTGTTCAATTTTTGTATGAGTCATTCCCTCGGTTAAAGATAAAAGCTCAAGATATTTATCAGCTTGCTTTCTTTGCCATTCTTGAGCGTTGGAATATTCATCAGAATTAAACTGCAAATAATTATTATCTTTTTCAAAATACTTATTATATTTATTTAAATAATTTTTAGGGAGAGATGTAATATCAATTTCGTAGTGTTTATATTTCCCGGATTTTTTAAATCGGTTAATATATTTATTGTTGGCACAAGACCGTCTTAACGTCTCCACATTAAAACCCAAAATCTCAGCCAATTTATTTATATCTACCCAATTGGAATTCAGCATCTTTCTCCTAATTGCAATAAACTTTTTCTTTAAGTTGGTGCATAATCCATTTATCAAATTCAGGATTATACTGTTCACCTGCAATTAGTCTGCTTACTTGTGCTTGGGAAATGTGCAAATCATTGGCAATTGATTTTTGTTTTATATCTAAAGACATAATAATGAATTTTGTTAAAATAGTTTTTTGATTTACCACGTGATTCATTAAAATCAATTCCTCAACTTGGCACTATTTTACGATTTTATA
Source organism: bacterium (assembly GCA_017541565.1). Taxonomy (GTDB): domain Bacteria; phylum Cyanobacteriota; class Vampirovibrionia; order Gastranaerophilales; family Gastranaerophilaceae; genus CAG-196. The sequence continues at coordinate 625 of JAFXYU010000291.1, forward strand.
ATACCAATTTTTTTGATTTCCATATATTCCCCAATTAGGCAACTTGACTATGACTTTTTACAAAAATCATATATTTAATGTAAGTTTTCTAACTTTCAGGATAAGTCTATTATAAAAAATACAGAATGGCTGAAAAGCCCACTCTGAAAGTGATTAGTATATTTATACTAATAAAAAAAGAGAGCATTTAATTTATTAAACAACGCTCTTTTAATTTAGTTAGTATAAACTTACCAAAACAAAACTTAATATATTATAATTATTTTATGGAAATCTTGGATCGATTAGCAAAGTCAAAGTTCAGAAGCAGATTTAAACTGCGGGCAAAAGAACTTGAATATATAAAAGATAAAGGAATGGATAAGATCTATTCTCATGCCTGCGATTTTATTCGGGACAGGGTTGCTCCGGCAAATCCTGAGAATGATGGTAAACAAACTCCAATGCGAGGTCATCCTGTTTTTATCGCCCAACACGCAACTGCTACTTGCTGTCGTGGGTGTATTGAAAAATGGCACAAATTCCCTCAACACAGAGAACTAACCAAAACCGAACAAGATTATCTTGTTTCTATAATTATGAAATGGATAAAAAGACAAATTGCTTAAAATAAGTTTAAAATAAAATTTTTCTTAGTTTTTCTACCATATTATTTAGTGTATTTAGTGTCTCTGAATTTGGCTGAATAAGAAGTTTATTGATATTTTCTTCAAAATTATCAGGTAAAATATTGCAATTGTCCTTTGCATATTGAATAAGTCTTTTTTCTCCGGGATGCAGAAGTTCATTAACCGCAAAAATTATATCAAAATAACTCGCTAAAAATGCGGTGATTCTGTGGTTTATACTCACTACATCATTTCTTTTTTCGGCTTTCTCAATTTGCTCATAATATGAAGCAAATGGTTTATCTTTCATTAACATTATATTTCTTTTAATAATATTTTGTTTAAGCTCGTTTGGATATTCAGTTTGTATAGAATTTTGCAGATTTAAAAGCCAATTATCCGTATCATAAATTATTTGAAAATTATTTAATGTAAATAAAAATGCAGTTGTATAACCATTTGAAGGGTAATGTTTAAACCAAATATTTTCAATAATATTTTCAAACCAATTAACATTCCAATACATAATATCTAATTGGCAGTCTAGTTTATCCACCAAGAATTCATCGCCAGAACCAAAATACTCACATCCTACTTCATATTTTGATGAGATTTTTTTTACCATTTCTTCCCTGTTTGAAACGGATATATCTTTTTCTACAAATATGTAAACATCAATATCCGATAAATGATCAGAAGTATTATTGACCCCTGAGCCACCAAGTGCAATCGCCTTAACTTCAGAAAAGTCTTTATATTGATTAATAATGCTTTTAAAACTTTCATTCATAATAATATTATTATATCTAAAAATTATCAGATAGTTTTAAACAATTTATCTGTTTAATTTGAACTGTCTCTTTATAAATGTTTAACAAATAAATTAATTTCTTGTTCTAAGAGACGAAATACGTTTGCAACCAAATATCCATCAGCAATTGCATGATTAAGGCGAACACTAACAGGCATAACAATTCTACCATTTTCTTCTCTATATTTTCCCCAATTTATAATAGGAGCAAAATACAGATTACCGTCAGGCAACTCTATATTCAAAGCATCATAAGATAGCCATGGTATAAACGATGCATCAAACCAATTAGGATGATTTGCCATATCTAACATATATTCTCTTGTTTTTTTTGTTTCTTCAATATCACTTAAAGCATCGACATAGAACTTTTCATAATCACTATTATATTTTGTATAAACAGGAGTACAAGTTTCAGTATCTTCGTGAAAAACGTATTGCGTTGGATTTATAACGTCATAGCAGATTAGCTCGTCTGTTTGGTAAAGATATCCCATCCTGTAATTGTAAAAAGACACATGATTTGATTTCTTTGGACAGATGGTTTGATTATTTCGGTGCAAAAAATTGCACCCTACTCACTCTTTTGATAGCCGAAAGCAAACCTGAAGAAATGGAAATTATGAAACAAATTGTTGTAAGCGTTTTAAATAAAGGAGAGAATTATGCCATATATTGAAGCAAAATTGAGTATTGAATTAAACGACAGCCAAAAAGATGA
>JAFXYU010000292.1 GCA_017541565.1 bacterium
CTCCGGATTGGAAAAAATCAATTTCAACAAACAAGGTAAAATTATGGAATACAGTAACGACTACGAAGTAAACTACGGCAAAGACAATGTTAAAAAAATCCATGTCGTTGTCTTTGAAAATTACAAAATAGTAAATGTATTTGAAAAAGTTGAAGACGGATATCGCAGCAATTTCTGTTCACCGGTCGAATTCAAAGCCAAATACGGATTTGATGCTCCGCATGCAGAAATCCTGTCTGACTTTGTAACAAGAACCGACGGCACTGTTACCTCTGTTGTCGACCGTTACAGCCGCAACTGGAAAGTCGGTGCCGAGCCGGAAGGAACAATTGTTGTAGGAATAGAAAATAATCAAACTGTTTCACAAGAAATTGTTGACGGTAAAACCGGAGATAAATTCAATGTTACAATGAGAAAAGTTGACGGAAAATTTTATGTAGAAAGCATCGTTGATGTACTCTAAAAGCATAAAATTCCATTTAGCCGAAACTATATCAAATAAAAACGGAGCCTAAAGGCTCCGTTTCTTTATCTATATTTTTACGGTCTTACTAATTAACCTTCACCGAATGCCCATCTTGCTGCTGTGCCGTTCGGTACTGCATAACCGCCTCTGAGTCTTATACTGAATTGGTCTTTGATAACTCTGTTTGACTTGTTGCCGCATGCAGTGTTTGACCTAGGATCCTGAACAGATGTTTCTTTTGCTAAACCTGCAAGTTTAGCCTCACAGTTTGAAACAATATTCGGTCCTTTTCTTCCGTTTGTATCATAAAGTACTGCCATACCATAAGGAAGTCCGTCAGACTGGATTGCGTTAGCAGCCTTTGCTCCATTACCAGCCAAACTTGTTGTTGTGGTCGGGAATGAAAGCGAAGCGCCGTCACGGAAGAATACCGTGTAGTTACCGGAGTTTGCGTCAGTACCTGCCGTTCCTTGATAAGAAATCTGTTTGCCTTTTCCGGATTGACCAAAGTCAACAGATGTTCTTGATGCCAACAAACCGTACAATGACTGTTTGTCAGGGTCTGATGTATCAGCAACCAAACATCCTGCGTAGTCATAACCTGCTATAACTTGGCTCATTTGTGCTGCTTCCGTTAAGGTATTGATACCTTTCTTCAATGCAGTTTTTGCTTGTTGTTCACCTGTATTAGTCATCAATGCAGGCAAAGTCAATGTAGCAACTACACCGATGATAGCAAGTGTGATTAAAACTTCTGCAAGAGTAAAACCGTTCTTCTTCATCTTAATATTCCTTTCTCTTCTTATATACAATGTATAAGTTTTCGATTTACATCTGCATTTATTTTAGCAAAGTTCTTCGCAGGTGTCAACAAATGAAATCTTCTCATATCTTGAATTATAAATAAAAAACTGACCCTTCTTGAGTCAGTATAAGTATTTTTCTCTTATAATTTTGGGAGGAGATTTGGGGATAGTTGATACATGGCATGCTACACCAAATTTTTTTTGCATGATACATTTTGTCAAGAAAAATTTACAAAAATTTACAAATTCAATAAAAACCAAATGGTTTAAGAAGGGCATGGTCTTTATAAATCTTTACATCCCGAGTTTTTATAAAACTTTTAAAAAAATCCATGCCCGATAGAGCATGGATTTTTTTACAATTTACATGTTTTTATTTTTAAACGGAAGTAACAACCTTATCAATCAAACCGTATTCAACAGATTCCTGTGCCGATAAGTAGTGATCGCGTTCGCAATCAGCCTTAACTTTTTCAAACGGCTGACCTGCATTCTCTGCCATAATACCGATAAGAAGTTCTTTCATTCTGAGAATTTCTTTTGCCTCAAGTTCGATATCCGTTGCCTGACCTCTTGCACCACCCAACGGTTGGTGAATCATAATTCTTGAATTGGGAAGTGCCATCCTCTTACCCTTTGCGCCGGATGAAAGCAAGAATGCACCCATTGATGCTGCCTGACCAAGACATATAGTCTGAACATCCGCTCTTATGTGCAGCATAGTATCATAAATAGCAAAACCTGCAGTTACACTTCCTCCGGGGGAGTTGATGTAGAGCATAATATCTTTTTCCGGATTTTCGCTGTCCAACAAAAGAAGTTGTGCAACAACCGAATTTGCCACATCATCATCAATTTCTGTTCCCAAAAATATTATTCTTTCTCTCAAAAGTCTTGAAAAAATATCAAAAGACTTTTCACCGCGAGAGGATTGCTCAATTACGGTAGGAACATAATCTAATATCTTTTTTGTATCTTCACTCATATATCTCTCCTTGAAATTGTTAAGATAATTTTACAATAAATCGCGGAGTTGTGCAAGAATAATTAAACAGAACTGCCGTTTTTCCCTGAATTAGAGTTGTTTTGTTCGTTTTCTCTGTCTTTATCTTCGCCCCATTTCATACCTGCATAAAGAAACGGCGCTGCAAGAAGTGCGGGCGCACCCATTACGCCAACGGTTGCCATGCCGAGAATTGCTCCGGCAGCACCGCCTGCCACTTTCCAAAAACCGTTAAAACTGGGGGTTGAAACAGCAGAATTTTTACCTGAACATTTTGTTTTTACGGGATTAACACTGTATTTTACAACCGGGATTGGGCTAACTCTCATAACTTCTCCTTTTCAAATTTTTAAAAAATTTATATCTAACTCATATTAACCGCAGAAATATTTGATACAGAATATTGTAATATATAATATCGGTGTGTAAATACCAATAATTTCAGATTGTTTACAAAATTTTACATTTTTTCGCATAAATAACCGAAAAAGACTCGGTTACTTGTTTAGTGCGTTCTCAAGAGCCTTTTCAAGAACTTCGATTTTCTGTTCTAAAACCTTAACTCTGGCAGAACTTTCGTCAGACACAATTGATTCTTTTTCCAATTCGCGTTTATACAAATTCAGTTTATTATTCTTGACATTCAACTTCAAAAACATTAAAAACATACCGACACCCAAGCCGCAAACAAAAATTCCCGCAAGCAGCCATTTGCCCGTCAGATATGTATAACTATACCAACCTTCCGATACAGATAGAAAGAGTAGTAATAATGCAAATAAATTTTTTTTCATTTTTCCCTCCGTAGACTGATTATATTCTAAAACAGAAATTCATGCTACAATAATACCAGTCCAACTAAAATTCTCTGTCTGTTTTATAAGTCAGAGAAACAAAAGGAAACACTAATGGGAGATGAAGATAAACAATTTGATGCAACCCCCCAAAAACTTGAAAGAGCAAGAAAAGAGGGGCAAGTCGTAAAATCAAAGGATGTGTCCATTGCACTATCCCTGCTTGTTATGTTTTCATTTATCTATCTTCTTTCCCCGTTTATTTGGCGGCTGATTGTCGGACTATTCAGAACGCTTTATGAGCAAATTCCGAATCAACACATTGATCAGGTTGGCATAAGTTACATTCTGACAGCAACATTGATACCGTCTGTTGTAATTATAGGCTCCATTCTTTTTGTTGCCGCATTCATTGCAATTTTGGGCGATTTTATGCAAGTAGGACCGCTCGTTGCAACCGCACCGCTTGTACCGAAATTAGACAAATTGAATCCGACAAAATATTTCAAAAACCTGTTTCAGGTCAAAACTATTTTTGAACTCTTTAAGAATATTCTTAAAGTTGCGGTTTTAGGACTTGTCGGCTGGTCAGTGTACAGCAAACATTTGGAAAGCATACTTATGCTTGCCGCAATAGACAATCATTTTGCGGTAATGATTGAATTCGGAAAACTTATCGTTGAATTTATTTACAAAGCCTGCATTGCATTTTTAATAATCGCAGCTGCGGATTACGGAGTAACAAAATGGAAATTCCTTAAAGACCAAAAAATGTCATTTAAAGAAATTAAGGATGAGTACAAAAACTCCGAAGGCGACCCGCATGTTAAAGCCGCACTTCGCCAAAGACGTATGCAAATGCTTCAGCAGGGCGCTATGGACTCCGTGCCGGATGCGGATTTTGTTGTAAGGAACCCTACCCACGTTGCATGCGCTTTAAAATATGATGCCGAAACAATGCAGTCCCCCACGCTGACGGCAAAAGGAACGGAACTTATTGCAAAAAAAATTATTAAAATCGCGGTTGAACACAATGTTCCCGTTATAGACAACCCTCCGGTTGCCCGTGCGCTTTTCAGAATGGTTGACTTAAACCAGCAAATACCGCCGGAATTATACAAAGCGGTCGCAGAAATTCTCCTGTTCGTTTACGGACTGAAAAACAAAAACAACCCGCAAGGATAGAC
>JAFXYU010000293.1 GCA_017541565.1 bacterium
GTCTTGATCAGAGGACTTTATATTATCCTTATTTTCTAATGCAAAACTTTTAATTTTTTCAAACAAATTAATGTCTCGCCACTTCTTTGCATTAATGAGCATAACTCCGGAATTAAAATAAATATCGCTTTTCATGCATAAATTTTTTTTCCATTTTTCATGACAACAGTCTTGTACACATCCGACGAGATACTCTGAAATATTCGTATTATAAAACTTGTCTATAGATTCAAAAATGAGAGTATCATTATCTAAATATAAACATTTATCAATATCTGAGCAAAGTGAAGGTATAAGTATTCTATACCAAGCTTGTATTGTAACCCAACCGGATAAAGGAAATTCTTTAAAAGTATCGGGATTAATTTTAAGAAATCTAAAACTGCACTTTTTTAATTTATTAACAGAAATTAACTCTTTTTTTATTTTATCTGTTAAATTATCGTACAAAATAATAAACTCAACAAGTTCATCATTTGTATTAATAAGAATAGAGCTCATAGATACGATAGTCAATAAATATTGCTTAGCATCTACAGCATAGGCAATGTATTTTGTCATAACGTATTTCTCCTATTTTTCAAATTGTGATTTATGCGGAAATTTCTCTTCTAAAATTTGTCTAATAGCATCTCTATCTTCATCCCTTGTTTTTCTACAGTCGTTTAAGCACATAAGATAAGTATTTATATTATTTATTTTTGTAAGAATATTTGTTTTAATATTAAAATAATGCGAATCTTCAGTTTGTTTTAATATAAACTTTTCAATAAAATTTTGCTTAACTTGTTTAAAAATACCCAAATTTTTCGTTATTGCGTAATAAGAAATTAAAGAACGCTGGATATCCGAATAATCACGGAATCTGTTGTTTAGTGTAATATCGTAGTCTTTCTTAAATTCACTCATACATTGAAAATAAGCGGATTTTGTATATGCATCTATAGAATGGTGCATGAAGTAAGGAATACTACATCCGAAGCGCTCTTTTATCATATTACAAGCTCTATTTACCGTATGTCCATAAACATGTCTGTAAATTTTATGTTTTTTAATTTTTTCTCTCATTCTGCAAATCATTTTTCCGTCTATGAAAAAGAAATCTTTTGTAACAGGTTTCCAAAAAAACATATCATCATTTGCATATAAAAAATATTCTGATAAATTCGGAATGTATGGAAGTCTTGTTTCTATTGCACAAGAATTAAATAACGGCAAATACTCTTTTGGAATTATTTCCGTATGATCTACTATTCTAATTTTTTCATTTTCAGTATTCAACCAGTCGGGAATTTGATTATCAGTAACAATAAATATTTTGTGTATCCAAGGAGCATATCGTTCAACAGAGCGCAAAGAATACATCAATTCATTATTATTGTAAAATCTGCATTTATCAACAGCATCGTCATCGTAATCAGAAAAAGTTTGTAAATATTTATTACGTTTTTTCTTCCAATCCCAATCTGTGTCATCAACCCAAAGATAAACTAAGTCTATGTCCATAATTACTCCACCTCTGTTCTATTTCTTGAACAACCGTTCTAATTCTAGAACAATAATTAAAAATATGCAAGATAGAAAATTAGAACTACAAAAAGCCATTGCTAATGTTATAAAAAGAAAGCGTAAATATTCTATTTCTAAAATATGTTTGGAAATTGATATGAGTAAGTCTTTATGGTCAATTTTAGAAAAAGGATCAAAGGATATTAATATATCAACATTTTGGCGAATCGCAGAAGGATTTGACATAAAGCCTTCTGAGCTCATGGCAGAAATAGAAAAAGAGATAGGTGATAAGTTTTCATTTATAGAAGACTCATCCGGCAATCAAAAATAGTAGAATTATTTTTTTACAACAAAAGATATCCATTGGTCTTGGGTAAATGTGTCAAGAATATTGAGGTTTTCTCTTTTTATTGCCTCTAATACAATATCTTTTTTCTCATACAGAATACCGCTTAGCGAAAGAATGCTGTCTTCTTTCAAGAGGTTCTTTAAATCTCCCATAATTTCAAAAAGCACATTGTGCAAAATATTTGCACAAACAAAATCGTATTTTTTTGTTATTTTATCTGCAGTATTAAGTTCAAAAACCGGATCAGTGACACCGTTTTTATTTGCATTCTCATAAGCAACGTCAATAACCGTATCGTCAATATCACACCCGTAGACATCTGCCGCGCCGAGTTTTTTTGCTAAGATTGCGAGAATGCCGGAACCCGTGCCTATATCTGCCATACTTTGTCCCGCTTTAAAATATTTTTCCAGCGCTTTCATGCATAATTGAGTCGTCTGGTGTGTTCCTGTGCCGAAGGCGCATCCCGGGTCAAGAGTTATTATAATCTCATCTTTTTTTGGCTTATATTCAAGCCAACTCGGCACTACCGTAATTTTGTCCATAACATGTGTGACTGTCCATTTTTCTTTCCACTTTTTAGACCAGTCCTGATTTTCTTTTTCGTTAAGAGTTATATCCCAACTGCCGAGTTCTTCATCAGAAAATCCGCGTTCTTTCAAGATTTCTCGTTCTGTTTTTAAGACTTCAACAGGATTCTTGTTCAAATCTGTTAAGAACACTCTTAAAGTTCCCTCTGTTGTTGAGGTCATAACAAGGTCTTTATATGTTTCTTCCGCCAAAACAACACCCTCGCAGGCAAAATTTGTAAAGCAGATATCGGAAACAATATCTTCCATCTGAGGGTTGATTGATATTTTGAGTTCAAAGTAGTTATCCATACTATTGCTCAATAAATTTTCCCATTTTTCTGAACTTCTCGTATCTTTGGGTTCTTAATTCGTCAGCAGAAAGTTTTGAGAGTTCTTCTAACGCCTTCTTTATGGAATTTTTCATGGCAGACGCTGTTACATTATAATCATTGTGAGCGCCGCCCAAAGGTTCCGGTATTTCTTCATCAATAATACCAAGTTCCAGCAAATCTTTTGAAGTTATCTTCAATGCTTCTGCCGCTTCCGCATACATACTTGCATCACGCCAGAGAATCGAAGCACATCCTTCTGGAGAAATGACGGTATAATAAGCGTGTTCAAGCATCATAACTCTGTTAGAAACGGCTAAACCCAACGCGCCGCCGCTGCAGCCTTCACCTGATATAATCGAAACAATCGGAACGGAAAGTTTTGACATTTCTCTAAGGTTCATAGCGATAGCAGCGCCTTGTCCGGTTTCTTCCGCTTTAATTCCCGGATATGCTCCGGGTGTATCAATAATAGTTACAATCGGCAACTTGAATTTTTCTGCATATTTGAATAATCTTAGTGCCTTCCTGTATCCTTGCGGCTGCGGCATACCAAAATTGTATTCAAGGTTTTCTTTTGTACTTTTACCTTTTTGGATACCGATTATCATAATCGATTTTTCATCAAACTTAGCAATACCGCCAATGATTGCTCTGTCATCCATTCCTTCTCTGTCGCCGTGAAATTCAACAAATTTTTCACACATAATATTAACGTAATCTAAAAATTTCGGTCTTTCGGAATGTCTTGCAATTTGTAATTTCTGTGATGGTTTCAAGGTTGAATATAACTCCTTTTTCTTTTCCTGAACCTGTTGTTCAAAGGATTGTATCTGCTTTGTCAAATCCAAATCTGAATTTTTGTTTAATTCTCTTAATTTATCCAATTCCTGTTCCCATTCTAAAACAGGCTTTTCAAAATCCATTACTGTTGCCATTTTTCTTTCCTACTTGCTGTGTATTTCTAAAATATTTCCGATAGTTTTTCTAAGATTCTTTCTTTTGGAAACAACGTCAATCTGACCGTATTTGAGCAGGTATTCCGCTGTTTGGAAATCATCCGGAAGTTTTTGACGGATTGTTTGTTCAATAACACGCCGTCCGGCGAAACCAATCCTTGCTCCTTGTTCTGCAATAATTATGTCGCCTAATGTTCCGAAACTTGCGGTTATACCGCCAAAAGTCGGTTCTGTTAACAGGTTGATATATAAAATTCCCGCTTCATCAAGTTTTCCTGCAGCACACGCAGTCTTAGCCATTTGCATAAGTGATAAGGCGCTTTCCTGCATCCTTGCACCGCCGGATGATGTTACGGCGAGCATAGGAAGTTTTAATTCAAGTGCTTTCTCCATAATGCGTGTAACTTTTTCTCCGACAACACTGCCCATAGAACCGCCCATATAGTCAAAGTCCATAATTGCGGCGCAGACTTTATAGCCTTTAATTTCTCCTATACCAGTTATAACTGCTTCATCAAGTCCTGTTTTTTCGTGAGCTTTTTTCAACCTGTCGGCATAAGACTCCGTATCAACAAAATCCAATGGATCTGTCGGAAGAATATTTTTAAACAATTCTTCAAAAGTGCCTTCATCAAACAACTGTGAAATACGCTTTTTTGCGTTTATACGGTAATGATAGTCACAGTGAGGACATACCATCATATTCTCTTCAAGTTCTGTTTTTAAAAGTTGAGTGTCGCAGTGAACGCATTTTGTCCACAATTCCGGCATATCCGCATCAACACCCTTTATATCTTTAGCCCTTCTCTCGATTTGGGCTTCTTTTCGTTTATCAAACCATTCTTGTATTGACATATCCTATATCGCCTAAAGGCGTCCTTTTACCTGTATTAGCGTGAAATGATAAAATTTCACTTTAACATTTTACATCAAAAAAACAAAAAGTAGTACGAATTTACATTTCGTAAAGAATTATCGGTATTTAAAGAGAGTAATTATTGCTTCTATTCCGTCCTTAAAACCTATTTTTTTCCCTTTGTCACGTCCTCTGGCATCATAAGAAATCGGTAATTCTTTAAAACGAACATTTTTGTTTGACAATATTTTTGCGGTAATTTCCGGTTCAAAATTAAATCGGTCAGATTCTATTTTAATATTTTTTATTAAGTCAGATTTGAATACTTTGTAACACGTTTCCATGTCTGTAATATTTTTGTTGTAAAGAAATTTCGTCAGTATTGTGAGAAATTTGTTTGCGGCATAGTTTAAAGGCATAAAATTGTTATTTTTTTTCATAAATCTGGAGCCGTATACAACATCCGCTCTGTCTTCAGCCACTTCTTTAATGAGCGGAACGTAATCTTGCGGATTATACTCCAAATCCGCATCTTGGATGATTATTATGTCGCCTGTTGCTTCTCTTATCCCATCTCTTAGCGCGGCGCCTTTTCCCATGTTTTTATCGTGGTATATCACCTTGTAATTGTAATTTTTGTAAAGTTCTCTTGTTCCGTCTGTTGAAAAATCGTCAATTAATATTATTTCTTTTTCTAAACCGAAATTTACGCTTTCAAGAGTGGAAAGCAGTTCAATCAGAAAATATTTTTCATTATAAACGGGTATTAGAATTGATATTTTGTTCATTATATTATATTATAATACCATAAACTTTTGGAATAGAGAAAGAGCGGTTAATGACCTTAGAGAACTTTATTTATGAGTCTGTTTCGGATATACTGGACGGACGATATAATGAAGCAAAACCAAGAATAGAGAAACATAAAGATATATACGGGAATGACAGTGCTGTGTGTTTCAGTCTTTTGGCGCTTGGTACTTTTGTAAATAAAAAATTTGATGATTTTTATCAGTTTATGAATGATGCCACATTTCTTGCAGAACAAACTCCGGATATAATTACACAAATTCTCCATGAAATGGTTTTGGGGTATGTAAATTTTAGTGAAAAGAACACTCCGCTTTATTCAATAAATTATAACAAGGCACGCAAAATATCGATTAAGTTCCAAAAGACGGAATTTTTTGAACACCTAAACTCTATTCTGAAATGTCCGCCGATTACTCACTATAACATCAATCACTCAAATCAGGGTAAAGATCCTCTCATTGCTTTGGTGAAAATCGGTCAAGCAGTTGCAGCCGAAAAGAATATTGATTTGCTTATAAAAACAATAGCGGAAGAAACAAAAACCGCAATGAATGCAGACAGGTGTACCGTTTATCTCTATGACAAAGAAAAGAATGAACTCTATTCCAAAGTGGCAACCGGATTGGATACAAAGGAATTAAGAATCCCGGCGGACAAGGGATTTGCCGGACATGTTCTTAATACCGGTGAAACTATAAATATTAAGGACGCATACAAGGACAATCGTTTTAATCCTGAGATTGACAAAAAAACAGGATACAGAACAAAAAATATGCTTTGTATGCCGATAAAGAATTTTAATCAGGAAATTATAGGTGTTTTTCAGGTTTTAAATAAATTTGACGAATATTTTACTCCGGATGACGAAGATTTGCTTGTGGCAATTGCTTCAAGCGCAGGTATATCTCTGGAAAATGCTCAACTCTTTGAACGTCAAAGGAAATTGCTCGAAGAACAGAGAATAGTTTTGGATAGTTTTATTGAAACTCTTTCAACCTCCATAGATGCAAGAGATAAAATCACGTCAGGTCATTCAACCAGAGTGAAATTGTACGCTTCTCTTATTGCAAAAGAATTTGGTATGGAGCAAAATGACCTCAATATATTGGAAAAGGCTGCTGCTCTGTATGATATAGGAAAAATCGGTATTTGTGATGCAGTTCTTCAAAAGGAAGGAAAACTTACTCCCGAAGAATACAAACATATTCAGCAGCATGTGGAAATTACGCATCATATTTTGGAAAAAATTCACATGTCAAAAGATTTTCAGGAAATTACGGAAATTGCCTGCTCTCATCATGAAAAATTTGACGGTACGGGTTACTACAGACATCTTAAAGGAGAAGAAATACCTTTCGGCGGCAGAATCCTCGCTGTTTCGGATGTATTTGATGCCATAACTTCAAAACGTCATTACCGTGATAAAATGCCTATAGATAAAGTTATTGATGTTATTAAAGACGGTGCCGGAACACATTTTGATCCGCTTGTAGTTGAGAAGTTTCTTGATATAAAACTTAACAAAATTGTAGAGGTATTCTGTACCGAAAATTCCTTAAAGATTGATGAAAAAGATTTGGAAACGTTACAAAAATATAATTTACTTGATTTATATTACTCAATAGTGAATAATTGTAGTAACAAACTACTGGAAGTATTCAACAGATATTATGTAGGTGTGGATTTAGAACATGAATAAATTTACGAGAGTCATATTAACAGCAATAATAATTTCAATGTTTGGTGCGGTACAAGCGGAGACTGCTATGAAGCCGCTGAGAATTAAGGCGGAAACAAATGTTGCCAATATGGACATGGTTATAAAAGATAATTTTATTAAGGCAAAATATGCTTCTGCCGAAAACAGGTTTATTCAGAGTAATGTAAAAGCATCACATGATGATTTTCAGGATTTGGTTCAAAAAGCATCACATGATGATTATGTTTTCATGCTTTACGGATTAAAAATGGCTGAGTATGGTTTTTTTGATTTATCGGATGAATTAGTTGAAAGATTGGACAATAACCATTTTACTGCAGCGTATGTTAAGGATATGAAAAAGTTTTATTATCCTTCGGGCATGATTAGCCAGAAAGATATTCTTTATTATGCCGATGCATATTCAAATATTGTTTATAACAATATGGCGCTTGAAACAACTTCTGAACTTTTAAACTCTGCAAGAGCGGAAGAAAGTGATTATAAGAACTATTTAATTGCGCTTGGTTATTATAAATCCAACAACTTACTCTTAGCGCTCAAATATATAAATAATGCGATAAAAGAAAATGATAATAATGTTAATTATTTGGGATTAAAGGCAAAAATTCTTGCTGATTCAAAAAAGCCTTCACAAGCATTGAAGGTATTGAAGCAAATCAAAAAGACTCAATTTTTGACTTCGGATTTTCAGCAGAGAGTTCGCGCAATAGAAGAATACGTCCTTTATAAGACTGCAAAAGCAGAACCGATGAAGGACTATCACCTTGCTTACTATTATCATATACAAAATAAAAGTCTGCTGGCGGCAAAAGTATTGCAAGGGGCAATTTTGACAGCAAAACAGTATTCTCCGCAGATTTTTTCTCTTCTGGCAAAGGTTTATTATGATAACGATGAGGAACTCAAAGCAGAGGAATTTGCTTCGCGCGCTCTCAGAGATGACAGCAAAAATTATATGGCGGCACTCACTCTTGCCGATATAAATTACAATAACAGAAGATATGCGGATGCTTTGAATTATTATAAAAAAGCAAAAAAACTTTCGAGGAAGGAAGTCGCTCCTCAGGTCGGAATTGCAAAGACGTATGTTGCCTTGGATCAAGGTGAAAAATCTAAGAAAATTTATGAGAAATTGTTGAAGAACAATTTGTTTAATGAAGATTTACTGGTGGAATCGCTAAAGGTTATACCTCAGAGAGTAGATTACTATCTGCCTCGTGTCGCAGGAATTGACGTATCAAATAACGACGTTTGGCTCGGACTTGCTTATCATGCGATTAAAGACGGTAATTGGCCGATGGCAACCACTTATTTGAATAATTCATACTATATAGATGAAAATAATTTTAAATACTATTATTATTTGAGTCTTGTGCTTAGGGCAAAGGGCGAAGTTGACTTGGCAGATCAGTCTTTATTGAGATGTTCAAATATAAATGCTGATTACAACGCTGCGGTAGGTATTGATAAATAACAAAGAGGTAAATTAGGGGTAAATTAGAGGTAAATCAGGAGTAATTAGGGTAAATTAGGGGTTTATATGACGAGCAACATTTTGATTATTGAAGACCATGAATTAACCAGATTTGGATTAAAGACAGCCTTTGAAGCTTGTGATTTTCTTGGTGAAATCTATGAGGCAGAGTCTGCGGAAAAGGGTGTGGAAATTGTGGAGAATAACTCTGTAGACCTTATAGTTATGGATTTGGGTTTACCGGGAATGGACGGTATTGAGGCGACAAAAGAGATTAAAGTAAAAAACAAAGATGTAAAAATCGTTGTTTTGACGTCGCACAATGACGAACAGGAAGTTTTAAACTGTTTAAAAGCGGGAGCAAACGCTTACTGTTCAAAGGAGATTAATCCAAAAAGGCTTATTCAGGTTGTACAGTCTGTTCTTGACGGAGCAGCATGGTTTGATCCGTCAATCTCGCACATAGTTCTGAATGCTGCTTCGCAGACTCAGGACAGATCTGAAGAAAAACAAAAACCCGAAAAGGATTACGGATTGACGTCCAGAGAAACTCAGATTTTAAAACTTATAACCGAAGGTTACAGTAATATAGAAATTGCTCAAGAACTGTTTGTAAGTATAAATACAACAAAAGCCCATGTTGCAAGCATATTGCAAAAATTGGAAGTAGATGATAGACTACAAGCAGCATTAAAAGCATTAAAGGAAAGATTGGTGTAATATGGACGGTATTGCTTCTATACTTGTGGTAGATGATAACCCTAAATATTTGAAGGACGCACTTCCGATGTACGGATATGATGTTACTGTTGCGGAGGACGGAATAGAAGCATTAAAGATTCTTGCAGAAAGGAATTTTGATCTGATTCTTCTTGACGTGATGATGCCTAATATGGACGGTTGGGATACTCTTAAAGCAATCAGAAAAAATTCAAAAACGGAACATACCCCGGTTATTATGATTACTGCGGTGAGTGAGGACCAGAAAGTTGTGTCCGGTTTGAGAATAGGTGCGGACGATTATATCGTAAAACCCTTTATTCTGCCGAACCTTCTTGCAAGAATCGAAGCAGTTTTAAGGCGCTCGGAATGGCGTGAAGAAGATAATAAAAAGAGTGAAAAAACTCTAAATAAGAATGTAAATATTGATGCGTTAACTTCTAAGGAAAAAGAAGTTCTTGCGCTCGTTGCCAAGGGTGCAACAAATAAGGATATCGCTGATAAACTTTGTGTTCAGGATGTTACGGTAAAAACACACTTGAACAGTATATTCAAGAAACTCGGTGTTTCAAACAGAACACAGGCAGTTTTGCTTGCGATGCAAATAGATTTAGTAAACTAGGAGAATATTATGCTGACCAAAGAAGAATTGGCAGACTTGATTACGACAGACGTTGAAGCCTTTAATCAGGAGCTTAAAGGGATATCCGGCGGTGCGGATTTAAGCGAGATGGACTTTTCAAATATTAATCTGGAAGGTGCAGAATTTGTAAATGCGGATTTGACTTCTTCTTCTTTTGCGGATGCTCACCTTACGGAAGTTAAGTTTGACGGATGTGATTTGACTTCGGTTGATTTTACAAGGGCAGCCTTGGTTGAATGCTCTTTTGCCGAATCTGTTTTGAACGGAACAGACTTCAGTTATTCGACTGTTAATTACGGCAATTTTTCAGATGCAGACTTGGCAGGTGCAATATTTCAGGGTGCAGATTTGTCCAATTCGGATTTTTCAATGGCGGAAAATTTGAGTGCATCAAGATTTGATGAAGAAACGGTTTGGCCGGATAATGATAATTTGCCGGAAGATTTTGACACAACCTGTTCGTCAGATTTATCATCACTTCAGGACGAAGACGATTTTGAACAAAGTGATTATTAATTAAGGTTCATAAAGTCAAAAAAAAGAGGGTTTAACCCTCTTTTTTATTTTTCAAATTTTGGGCAAGGCGGTGGCGGACAGTGTTTATGTTCGCGTTCAAAATGCTTTCTGCCTTCTTTCTTCATTTGTTTTAAAGTCGATTTTTGTTCTTTTGTAAGAATTGATTCAAACTCTTTCATATTTTGTTTTCTGATTTTATCGGCATCCTTTTTTAGAGCATTCAGATCTTTTTCAAGTGCTTCTTTTTTCTCATCGGAAATTGAGCCGGATTCTTTAAGAGTTCTGAGTTCTTGTTTTTTCTGACGGATTTGATCCATAACGGGTTTCATTTTTTCAAATCCTTGTTTTCTGAGTTCTCTAGCCTGAACTTTTTGTTCTTCCGTAAGTCCGAGTTTTTGATCAAATGCTGCTTCTCGTGCTTTGTGAAATTTTTGCATTTCTTCTTTGGTCGGAGGATTTTTCTTTAAGGGAAGATTATTTGTGTTGTCATTGTTTACGGCTGCTGCGTGTGCGCTGCCTGTGATTACGCATAATGCGCATAATAATAGTGCTAATTTTTTCATATCGTTGTTCCTTTACTCAATTAAATTTTTTAGTTCACTTGCAAGTTCTTTTTTCGCGTTAAATATTCTTGATTTTATTGTCCCTATTGGGCAATTCAGTTTGATTGAAACTTCTTCGTATGTATAACCGTATATTTCACATAACATAATTACTTCTTTAAATTTAGGTTTTAGATTTTCAACGGCAGTTATTATTGTTTTTTGCCTGTCTGAAATAACAAGAGCGTCTTCCGGTGAAATTTTGTTATCCGAGACTTTATTCAGTTCGACCTCATCCGAGGTTGTGTTTTGTGAGTTTTTGAAGGCGGAGGATTTCAGATAGTCTTTTGATGCATTTTTTGCGATTGTGTTTATCCAACTTTTCAGAGTTCCACGTTCTTCGTATTTGTCCGAATTTTTCCACAACTTAATATACACTTCCTGTTCAATGTCTTCATTGTCCTGATGTGTTATAAGCCGTATTATATTCTTTATGTTTTGTTTATTGTTTCTTACGATTTCGTCGAAATTCATTCATCCACCATCAAAAGCCCGTACGAGTCAACCGGAAATCCGTAATCCTCTGCGGTAAGAGTTTGACCGTATTTTATTGTATCTGCCAAATCTTCGTTTGTTACGAGAAGCCCCAGAGATAGTGA
>JAFXYU010000294.1 GCA_017541565.1 bacterium
GCAAGGAAGTCCTCTTTTATGTCTCATTCCTCTATATGAGTTGATTTCTTGGAGGCGCTTGATATTCATCGTAACTTCACGACGAAGGTCACCTTCAATATTGTATTCAGACAAGGCATTTCTGAGTTCCTTAATGTCTGATTCCGTTAAATCGTCAGTTCTCAAATCAGGAGAAATACCTGTTACTTCGAGAATCTTCTTTGCTCTTGCAGGTCCTATTCCGTAGATATAGGTAAGAGCCACTTCTAATCTTTTGTTACGAGGTAAGTCTACCCCTACTAATCTTGCCATGTTTTTCTTCCTTTATTGTATTGTTACTACTAATCTTTTGTCTTTGTGATTAAGTGACTGAGTGAGCAAGTGATTAAGTGAGTACAAAATCGTTTTGTTTGAACTTGTATGATTTCAGCAATTTTTATATTCACTTAATCACTCAATCACCGGTTCACCTGCTCACCTGTTTTACCCTTGTCTTTGTTTATGCTTAGGATTTTCGCAAATTACGGCAACTCTGCCTTTTCTTTTGATAACCTTGCACTTGTCGCACATAGGTTTTACTGAACTTCTTGTTTTCATTTTTGTTTCCTTCTGTTTATATTGTGTTTTCTTATTTTAATCTGAATGTTATTCTGCCTTTGGTCAAATCATAAGGTGTCATTTCAACTTTTACTCTGTCACCGGGAAGAATTCTTATGAAATTCTTTCTGATTTTTCCCGAAATGTGTGCCAAAATCTCATGCCCGTTTTCAAGTTCGACTCTAAACATGGCATTTGGCATGGATTCCAGAATTTTTCCTTCAATTTCTATTACGTCTTTTGCCATTATATTCCTCTGTTTCGGCTATCAATTAATGACAACAATATGTCATTATAATTAATCATATTTGCTGAATTTCTGAATGCAAGCGTTATTATTAGTTTTCAGCATGATTATAAAGAATTGTAACGAGAGTGTTTTTTTAATAAAAGGTTATATACAAACATAGTTAACTTTTTATTTGGAAACCAAAATATCAGTATTTTTTATGTTTTTGCATTGTTGAATAAAAAATTAAAATTTCCTATTTATATAAAAACAAAATATATTAATCGCATATTTTTAAAATTTTACATGCTTCATAGGCGCAGTTTTGTTCGGCTTCTTTTTTGGTTTTTCCTTCGGCTCTTGCCAAAACTTCGCCGTTCCACATAACCTCTACAACAAAAACAGGTTTATGCGCCGGACCCTTAATTTCGACTGTATTGTAGTCCGGACGGGTTTTATCTTTTCCTTGAGTATATTGTTGCAGAATGTCTTTGGCATTATATTTTTCAAAATGTTTGTCGACATCGTCTGCATAAACAAGGACATAGTCCCTGATAAATGTTTCTATATTTTTTTCTTGTCCGCTGAGATAAAATGCACCCAAAATTGCTTCAAGCGAGCAGGCTATATTTGATTCTCTTCTTCTTCCGCCTTGTTTTTCTTCGGATGCTCCCAAAATAATAATCTTATCCAAACCGATTTTTATCGCAACTTGTGCAAGAATTGCATCTGATACAAGAATTGAACGAATCTTGGAAAGTTCACCCTCTGGAGCATTAGGGTATGTTTTATAGAGGAGTTTTGAAGTAAAAAGTTTCAAAACGGAATCTCCGAAAAATTCGAGTCTTTCATAATTTTCTAAATCGCTCAAATTGTTTTCTTTCGTATATGAAGGATGAGTCAGCGCAATTTTTACAAGCGCCTCATCTCCTTTGCCGAAAATGGTTTCAAGCATTAGAACAGTCCTCTTATCAGGTCTAAAAAGTTATTTTCTACAAAGAAATATATATAATAGTAGAGAACCGGAATAGAAAGTATGTAACTGTCGGTTCTGTCCAAAAATCCGCCGTGTCCGGGGAGAATGTTGCTGGAATCTTTTACTCCGGCATCACGTTTAATCATTGATTCCGCTAAATCGCCTATTTGCGCAAACATAGCATTTAAAAGACCTATTACCAGAGAATGATACCATTCAATTTGCAGGGCATGACCGAAAATCAAACAGAAAATTACGCAACTTATAGTACCGCCAATAGAACCTTCGATTGTCTTATTCGGACTTATTACCGGTGAAAGTTTGTGTTTTCCGTATCTTAAACCCGAATAATAACACATTGAATCGGTCAAAATTATTGAGAAAAACATCATTAAAGCGTACGCAGCACCCATTCCGTCAGGACTATGTTTGATTAATCCGTTAAATATCGGTTCTCCGCCAACATCTCTGAGGAATAATAAATGCAAAGGAAACCATCCGCAATACACAAAACCGAGAATGGTTGTTGCAACGTTAGCAATATACGGTTGTTTTCCGCGGAAAAGAACCCACATAAATGCCATTATGGTTGAGACGGTGAACGCAAGCGGAACGAGGTCAAATCTGTTAAAATATGCAAGTAATGCAAATAATAAACTCGACGCCATTATTATTTTAAAACTTGGTAAAAATCCTTTGTGTTGCAAAATTTGAGTATATTCTTTTGCTCCCAGTA
>JAFXYU010000029.1 GCA_017541565.1 bacterium
AGAAAAAAGACAACAGGCTCTCGAAAATTCAGAACTGAATTAAATATTAATTTTTCTTTAAGTTAATATAAAAAGACTTTAGTTTGTATTAAAATTATACATAATGATATTACATTAACGAGGTATAAATTATGTGGGATTATTCCGAGAAAGTTTTAGATCATTACAGAAACCCGAGAAATGTGGGTAAAATTGATAATGCTGATTTAATTGGAGAAGCAGGCTCTCTTGCCTGCGGTGATTCTTTAAAATTATATTTAAAATTAGACGGTAAAAAGATTGTTGATGCTAAATTCCAAACTTTCGGCTGCGGTTCGGCTGTCGCTTCTTCAAGTATTTTAACCGAAATGATTATTGGTAAAACATTAGATGAAGCAAAACAAATTACAAATAAAGATATCGCAGAAGAACTTGGCGGACTTCCGCAAGAAAAAATGCACTGCTCCGTAATGGGGCATGAAGCATTAGAAGATGCACTTAAAAAGTATTATGGGGAAGATAACATACAAGAAGATCTACCCCAATCTGCAGATAAGATTGTTTGTACTTGCTTTAATGTAACAGAAAACCAAATTTGGGAAGCAATCAAAGTTAATAATCTTAAAACGGTAGAAGAAGTTACAAATTATACAAAAGCAGGCGGTGCTTGCGGAAGATGTAAAGGAACTATTCAAGATCTTATTGATACTTATTATAAAGCTGAAAACAAAACGGAAGAAGCCCCTGTAACAGCAACACAAAAAATCTTGAAAATCAGTAAGGTTATTGACCAACAGATTTCGCCGGAATTGCAGAAAGACGGCGGTGATATAGAGTTTGTTGATTTGGAAGGAAACAAGGTCAAGGTCAGACTTACCGGCATGTGTCAGGGATGCAAAAACGCACAAATGACTATTAAAAGTTTTGTCGAATCAATATTAAAAGATAAAGTAGATTCTTCACTTGAGGTTGAACAAATATGATTTATTTAGATAATAATGCGACAACTGCAGTTGATGAAAAGGTATTGGAGGAAATGCTCCCTTACTTGAAAGGCGAATATGCAAATCCTTCCAGCATGTACGACTTTGCTAAAAAACCTGCCGCAGCAATAAGAGAGGCAAGAGTTAAGGTAAGAGATTTCTTTGGTGCTAACGATGAAAAGGAAATTTTCTTCACTTCTTGCGGTTCTGAGTCTGCAAATATGGCAATCAGAGGAGTTCTTAATTGTAATAAAGAAAAACGTCATATTATTACAACAAAGGTTGAACATCCTTGTGTTTTAAATACTTATAAATACTTTGAAAAACAGGGATATGAGGTTGACTATATCGGTGTAAATGCCTATGGCGAACTGGATTTTGAAGAACTAAAATCAAAACTTAAAAAAGACACGGCTTTAGTATCCGTAATGTATGCAAATAACGAAACAGGCGTAATTCATCCGGTTGAGGAGATTGCCGAGTATGTAAAATCCAAATCACCGGAAACGAGAGTTTTTGTTGACGGTGCTCAGGCAGCCGGAAAAATTCCGTTGAGAGTAAAAGATACAAAAATAGATTTGATGGGAATTTCAGGTCACAAGTTCCACGCACCTAAGGGTATTGGTGCTTTGTATGTAAAACCTGATGTCAGGATTACTCCGCTGATTGCGGGCGGTCATCAGGAAAGAGGTATGAGAGCAGGTACGGAAAACGTTCCGTATATTGTAGGTATGGGGAAAGCAGCGGAACTTTCTTCGGATGCTTTAAAATATGAAGCGACAGAAGTTAAGAGATTGCGAGATAAACTTGAAGCCGGAATCTTAAAAACTGTGTTCAATGCAAGACTCAACACCTCGACCGCAGGCAGAGTTCCGAACACTTCTAATATCGGGTTTGAGTATGTGGAAGGCGAATTGATACTTCTTCACCTAAGTGATTTGGGAATTTGTGCAAGTTCCGGCAGTGCTTGTACGTCAGGTTCTTTAGAGCCAAGCCATGTGTTAAGGGCGATGGGAATACCGTTTACGGCTCTGCACGGTTCAATAAGATTCAGCCTTTCAAGATTTAATAAAGAGAGCGAAATAGATTATGTTATTGAAAAAATGCCTGAGATAATGGATAAATTAACGTCAATTTCACCATTCCAGGAAGAACTTGCTGATTTAAGAAAAAGAAAAGCGCTATAGGCGTAAAATTTGATGTGGGTTAATTATGAGAGAATTTATTTTAAAAAACGGAATTAAGAGTTGCATAAAACAAAATGTAGACACACCGCGCGTTGCACTGACGTTGAATGTCGCAATAAACAAGGATGAAAAACATGCGGGTCAGTATTCTTTGATGAACAGACTTTTGCTCAAAGGTACTCAAAAGTATTCGTCTGAGGAAATTTCAAATATTTTGGATGAAAACGCAATAGAGTTATATACCGAAATGAAGTGCGATTATCTCAGGTTCAGATTTGTATGTCTTAATGAGGACTTTGAACTTGCGCTTGGGATGTTAAGCGAAATTATACAAAATCCGACATTCAGCGAATTTGAAAAGGAACGCGAGAAAATGAAGGGTGAACTTGTTGCAGAGTTGGATTCGGCTAAAGTTAAAGTTTCGGACTTGTTCACAAAAACCATATATAAAGGTCATTTTTACGGTCACAGTTATTCAACTATTTTGGAAGAAGCGGATAAAATCACAAAAGATGATGTAAAAAACGCTTATGATGAAATTATGAAAACAGGAAACAAAACACTTGTTCTTGTAGGTGATATAGAAGAAAACGGACTTTTGGAAAAATATTTGGGTTCAATTCCCGCAGCGGAAGAAACAGAGTCGGAAATTACAGTTCCAAACGGATTAAAACAGGAATACTCGGAACTCATAAAAGAGGATGCCAATCAGGCTCAAATATTGCAAGGGTGGAGGGTACCGACAATCGGAAGTCCTGAATATCCTTTGGTTATGCTTCTTAATATTATACTTGGTGCAAGCGGTTTGAGTTCAAGATTGTTTTTAGAACTTAGAGAGAAAAAAGGACTTGCATATACCGTAAGAACATCCTATGAAACTCACGCAAAATCAGCGGTATTCAGTATTTATATCGGAACTGAGCCGACTAATATTCAGACTTCAATCGAAGGTTTTAAAGAAGAAATCGGCAAAATTAAAACGATTCCTGTAAGTGAGGACGAGTTGCACAATGCAAAAAACAATCTTATCGGAAAACAGCAGTTTCTTTTTGAAACAAACTCACAGCAGGCTAATATAATGGCTTATTATTCAATTATGGGGAAACCGTTTAATTACAGAGAGACTATAATTGAGCAGGTTAAAAAAGCGACTTCCGAAGATATTTTAAGTTGTGCACAAAAATATTTCACCGATGATTTTGTGCTGTCAGTACTGAAACCATAGGAGTTTTTTGTGGAACTTTGCGGAAATAAAAACGGAAAAATTCTTGTAATCGGGTGCTTTCACGGTGATGAACCTCAGGGAAAGTATCTTATAGAAAAGTATCTTGAACAAAAACCGGATACAAAACTTGTGTTTATTCCTTGCTTGAATGAGTACGGATTTAAGAATAATATTCGTACGAATGAAAACGGTGTCGATATTAACAGAAATTTTCCTACAAAAAACTGGGGTTCAACCGATGTGATAGGTTTTTATGGAGGAAATGCTCCTGCAAGTGAGGTTCAAACAAACTTTATCATCGAAACGGTAGAAAGAATTAAACCCGAAGTTATTTTGACTCTTCATGCACCGTATAAAGTTGTTAATTATGATGGCAGTGCCGAAAAATATGCTCAAAAGATTTCTGAGATAATAGGCTACCCTGTTGAACCTTCTATCGGATATCCGACTCCGGGGAGTTTCGGCACTTGGGCGGGAGTCGAACGAAATATTCCTGTGATTACACTTGAACTTGATGAAGAAATCGGGCTTAGCAAACTTGAAAAACCTGTTTTTAAGATTTTTGAATATTTGGAGAGTTTGTAGATGGAAGATATAAAGAAACTGGTTGAAGAATGTAATTTAAAACATATCGCAATAATTATGGACGGAAACAGGCGCTGGGCAAAAGAGAGAAATTTACCCTCTGCTGTCGGACATAAAAAAGGTGTTGATGCGCTTAAAAAGACAATGAGAGCGTGCGACGATTTTGGGATTAAGTACTTGACTGTTTATGCTTTTTCAACCGAAAATTGGAATCGTAAACCTGAAGAAGTTAATTTTTTGATGGATTTACTTGGTCAGACGCTTAAAAACGAACTCAAAGAAATGGACGAAAATAATGTCGTAATTTCGTTTATCGGTGATACAACAAAATTGTCGGAAAAATTGCAGAAAATTTTAAATAATGCGGTTGAAACGACGAAAAATAATACCGGTGTAAATCTTCAGATAGCATTTAATTACGGCGCGAGGGATGAGATTCTTCGTGCAGTCAAAGATATTGTTAATGAAGGAATTTCGGATATAACGGAAGAAACAATTTCCGAGCAT
The DNA here is from genome assembly GCA_017541565.1 of bacterium. Lineage (GTDB taxonomy): Bacteria > Cyanobacteriota > Vampirovibrionia > Gastranaerophilales > Gastranaerophilaceae > CAG-196. Next base: position 4,467 of record JAFXYU010000029.1, read on the forward strand.
TTGTATACGAAAAATATTCCCGATCCTGATTTATTGATAAGAACAGGCGGAGAAATGAGAGTTTCAAATTATCTTCTCTGGCAGATTGCTTATTCTGAGTTTATCGTTACACAAGAATTTTGGCCGGAATTTGACAAGTCAAAACTAGCCGACTGCGTAAAAGAATTTGCACGCAGAAACCGAAGATACGGGAGTTAATAATCCGTAACACCATTACAGGCGGGCATTTTTAGGAACGACAGTTACTCCGCCTTCTGATACATAGAAACCTCTTGCAATATCAGCCTCACGGTCTATACCGATTTTTGTATACGGCGGAATATCTACGTTTTTGTCAATGATTGCTTTTCTGATTTCAGAGTATCTTCCGACATTAACATTTTCCATCAAAATACTGTCAGTTACGGAAGAGAAACTGTTTATGCGAACCTCCGGCGAAAGTATACAGCGGGAAATCGTTCCTCCTGATACAATACAACCTTCCGAAACCATAGAATTTGTTGCCATACCTACACGGTCGCCTTCCTGCCATACGAATTTTGCCGGCGGGTAGTTGTAGTTGAACGTTCTAAGCGGCCACTCTTTTGAATATAAATTCAACTCGGGCTGATAGTCCAACAAGTCCATATTTGCCTGCCAATATGCATCAATACATCCAACGTCTCGCCAGTAACCTTTTTCTTTTTCAGTCATACCGGCAAAGGAGTTGTCGTTAAAATTATAAATAAAGATTCGTTTGCCTTGTTTTAAAAGCATCGGAATTACGTTCTTTCCAAAGTCGTGATTGGATTCCTTTATTGTCGCATCTTCTTCCAGTGCGTTAATAAGGATGTCTTTATTGAAAATATAATTACCCATTGATGCAAGACACATCTTTGGATTATTTGGCATTGCTTTCGGAGGTGTTTTCGGTTTTTCCACAAAACCTGTGAGTTTCCAGTTCTCATCCACTTCTATAATTCCGAATTCGTGTGCTTCTTCAATAGGAATCGGAATCGCGGAGATTGTTAAATCGGCTTGTTGATTTTTGTGGAATTTCAGCATTTGCCAAACATCCATTTTGTATATGTGGTCGCCGCCGAAAACGCAAACATAATTCGGGTTTTCATCGTGAATGTGGAAAACATTTTGGTATACTGCATCTGCTGTTCCCAAATACCAAGTTCCGCCGGTTCTCATTTGTGCCGGAACAAGGTCGACATACTGGTTTAAAAATGGTGATAATGACCACCCTTTTGTTATGTGTTTATTCAGCGAGTCTGATTTGTATTGCGTAAGAACTTTTATTTTGAAGAATCCGGAGTTAATAAAATTGTTTAAAACAAAATCAATGATTCTGTATCTTCCTCCGAAGGGTACTGCCGGTTTGGCTCTGTCTTGAGTCAGCGGAAACAATCTTTTCCCCTCACCGCCTGCCATAATCATTACTAACGCATCATCTACCGACATAATTGCCTCCTGTAACACTGATTTTCTACATAGAACAATTATACCAAAGTTATATCAAATTTGGAATAATTCCGAAGGATTACTGTCAGGGAATTCTATTGCTTTTCTATATAAACACTTGTTGACGGAAAAGCAAAAGAAATTCCTTCTTCGCGGAATTTATGTATGATTTGGCGGAGGACTCTGCCTTTTATAATCTTATATTTAACCCAGACAGTTTCCTTTGTATACGCAAAAAGTCTTATGTTGATTGAACTGTCTGCTAATTCATCTATTGTAGTGAAAACACCTTCGCCGGCAACATTTTCATCATCGCGCGCAATACCTTTCATAATCTCAACCGCTCTGTCAATTTTCTCACTTGGAGTTCCATATTCAATTCCCACGGTTATATCCAAAAGACGTCTTTTTGTTTGTGAAACATTTGTGATAGGTTGATTTGCAAGTGTGTTATTCGGAACATTGACGATAAATCCGTCGAGTGTTCTTATTGATGTGGAACGCAGGTTAATTCTTTCTACAATGCCTTCGTAACCTGAAAATTTTATGTAATCACCTAGTTTGTATACTCTGTCGGATAACAATCCTATTGAACCGAAAATATTTCCGATAGCCTCTTTTGCAGCAAAACCTACAGCCAAACCTGTGATTCCGAAGCCGGCAACTAGTGATGAAACATTATATCCGAAACTTTGCAGAAAACCTGCAAGTAACAAAAATACAATCAAGGATTTAATTATTTTCATTATAACCGGCATAAGGTTTAACAAAGGTGAATCCGAATTTTTCTCTTTTAATTTTGCCAAAAGTTTCTGTTCAAATGCATCCAGAATTTTGCAGAGACCATATATAAGAGCAATATTAATAATTATACTAACTATAAACGGTGAATGTTTTCCCAAAAACTGCAATACCGGTTTAATTATCATATTATAAGTTGTATCTATCATTGCTATTCTCCTTGTTGCACTTAATGATACCATGTAAAAATAATAAAACAATTTTATATGCATGTTGACATTAGACATGGTTTATAGTAATTTTAAAACATAATCGCAGACAGTTAGTATCCTGTTAGGATTTAATTCACCAACGAGCTAGCCGAGATTACCGTGGGAACTAAATAAAATTAGAAAGCCCAAGCAAATATAAATAGCTACGAATGGTGATGATTTTGCGATTAAATTAAAAGATTGCAAAATCTTTTTAGCATGAAAAACAGGTCGAAATAATATATAAAACAAGGAGCAAAAAATGTCAACAAAAGCTTTCAAAGACGATAAGATTAAACTTATCAAGGAAAAAATTGATAAAGCTCAAGTTGCTATTGTTACCGAATACAAGGGTTTGAGTGTTGAAGAAATTACAAACCTCAGACGTGCGCTTCAAAAAGACGGCGGCGATTATATGGTTACAACAAATACTCTTGCAAAAATTGCAATTAAGGGTACGCCTTATGAAGTATTGGCAGATGCTTTAAAAGGACCTATCGCGCTTGCTTTTGGTTTTGAAGATCAGGTAGCACCTGCAAAGGCTTTGTCAAAATTTATCAAGGATACCAAGAAGGGTGAAATCCTTGGTGCGGCATTAGACGGACAGTTCTTGTCTGCTGATGAAGCAAAGGCATTGGCGAATATTCCTTCAAGAGAAGAGATATACGCAAAAATGCTTGGATGCATCAACTCACCGGCTTCAGGTATTGTTGGTGGTATCAACGGTGTTATGTCAGCACTTGTCAGAGCAATTGCTGCTGTGCGTGACACAAAACAAGCATAAGGTAAATGTATTATTTGCCTAAAACAAAAATGTATTACAACAAAAAACAAAATAAAGGAGAAAAACAATGAGTGTAGAAGCAATTTTAGAATCAATTGAAAAATTAACATTATTAGAAGCTGCTGAATTAGTAAAAGCAATGGAAGAAAAATTCGGCGTATCTGCCGCTGCTCCGGTTGCTGTTGCTGCTGCTCCTGCTGCTGCAGGCGCTCCGGCTGCTGCAGATGAAGGCGCTTCAGAAGTTAACGTAAT
>JAFXYU010000295.1 GCA_017541565.1 bacterium
AACTCCGCTCACTAATCAATTGTAACGTTCGACCCGAGCCCGACAAACTCGCTTACGCTCAGACAATGTCGGTCTTGATGTTGTCTCACTAACATTGATTGTTCGCTCCGTAAGGCTTGGGGTTTGGGGCTCAACGTAATGAGCAAACAATCTGGGTGAAGCTATAACAAAGAGAGTGCTGTTTGAAGGCTTGGCTGGGAGTTGTTATTACCAGCCTGTCTTGTTAAAATGCTTCCTTTGCGGTCAAAGAAAGCAACATATTAAAACTTATTAAGTAAAACACACAAAAATACATATTTTGATGTGTTATTTTAAAACCAATATTAATGTATTATTTTATTAAATCCTACTTTTAAAGGATTTATTTTTATTTTCATAAAAGATTTTTAAAAACTTTCCGATAACTATAATGTTAAGGAAAAATTTGATGTTACAACTATTACCCCAGAGTGACGTTCTTGTCCCCAATACCAAGAATCCGCGCCGTGCCGTGGAGTACATAAATTCGTATATTGATTCGGTCAGATGTGACAGTTTGAGCGTGGATATTTCGTTTATGAACTTGATGGATGCGTGTTATGTTTCTACGATGTGTTCAACAAACCACTATATAAAGTACCCCGAGGGGAGAATTAACTGGCTTGTTTCTTCCGATAAAGCGGCAGAACTGACAAAATCTTTGTCTTTGGGTAATTCGGAATATTTTGTAGCAAATTAGTTTTGAACGAAGTATTGTTATTTTGTGAGATTTTACCGTTGAGGATTCTCTGTTTTTTTATGCCGATTTATTTGTTGTTAAAGAGAGTATGAATAAAAATATGGTATAATTTAATGAGAAATAAGAAATACAAGAGGTTTATTATGAGTAAAAAACGAGCAGTAATTATAGTCATTGATTCAATGGGGTGTGGAGCAATGCCGGACCACGCAGACTTTGGTGATATTGCGGAATGTAATACATTGAAAAATGTATGTCATTTTAATGCGGGACTCGATATTCCCGTTATGGAAGCAATGGGCTTGGGTAATCTTGATGATTACGAAGGAATTGAAAAAACCTCAACTCCGATTGCACAATATGGAATTTTGAAAGAAAAATCAAAAGGAAAAGATACAACAACAGGTCACTGGGAAATTGCCGGACTTGTTTCGGAGAAACCGTTTGCGACATTTCCGGAAGGTTTTCCAAAGGAACTTGTCGACAAATTTGTCGAAGAAACCGGCTGCGGCGGAATTTTGGCAAACATTCCTGCAAGCGGAACTGCAATAATCGAAAAACTTAATGACGAACACCATGCCACAAAATATCCGATTGTGTATACTTCCGCTGACAGCGTATTCCAAATAGCCCTTGATACGGATATGATTCCGCTTGAAACTCTTTATGACTGGTGCAAAATTGCTCGCAAAATTCTTGATGAAGGAAATTATAATGTGGCGAGAGTAATCGCACGACCATACAAAATAATTGACGGAAAACCGACCAGAATTTCTAAAGACCGCAGAGATTATTCTATGGCTCCGCCTAAAAAAACTGTTTTGGACAAGATTAAAGACTCAGGTGCAAAAGTTATAGGTATAGGAAAAATTGAAGACATTTTCTCAAAAGCCGGAATTACCCACGCAATCCATACAGGCTCAAACAAAGAAGGACTTGAACTCACAATTAAGGCTATTGACGGAACTTTGGATTTGGACAGCATTAAATATGAAGGGGTAAATATTATCGACGAAACCAGAGAGATTATATTCACGAACCTAGTTGATACCGATATGCTTTTTGGACACAGAAACGACGCCAAAGGATACGGAAAGGCGATTGAAGAGGTAGCTGAATATTTGGATAAAATTGTTCCCCTGATAGGCGACGATGATTTGCTAATAATAACTGCCGACCACGGGTGCGATCCGACAGTTCCGGGAACTGACCATACACGAGAACAAGTACCTGTTTTATACTATTCCAAAAACATTGAACCAAAAGACTTGGGTGTAGAAACGGGGTTTGATTCAATTGCCAAACGTGTTGAAGAATGGCTGGGGTGAATTTAGAAAACCTCATTCAACTTACTTTCCTTTCTTTGTGATAAAATTTTCACATAGGAAGAATTTTATTGAATGGAGGAATTAATGAAAGAGGCATATTTTCCGCAGGAAATAGAAAAGAGATGGCAGAAGGTTTGGGAAGAGAATAACTCATTCCATACTCCGAATGACAGCGATAAACCCAAATATTACGCACTTTCCATGTTTCCGTATCCGTCAGGCAAACTGCACATGGGACATGTCAGAAACTACACGATTACGGATGTAATCGCAAGATTCAAAAAGATGCAGGGGTTTAACGTTCTTCATCCGATAGGCTGGGATAGTTTCGGACTTCCGGCAGAAAATGCGGCTATGAAGCACGGTGCCGATCCTGCAAAATGGACTGATGAAAATATTGCCTATATGACACAGCAACTTAAAATGCTCGGACTTTCTTATGACTGGCAAAGAGAAGTTACCACTTGTAAGCCTGAATACTACAAATGGACACAGTGGTTATTCCTTCAACTCTATAAAAAAGGTCTTGCATACAAAAAAGAAGCAGCCGTTAACTGGTGCGAAGAATGCGGAACCGTTCTTGCTAACGAACAGGTTATTGACGGCAAATGCTGGAGATGCGACAGCGTTGTTGAGAAAAAATACCTCTCACAATGGTTCTTCAAGATTACCGAATACGCAGACCAGTTATTAAAAGACTTAGATAAACTTTCAGGCTGGGGTGATAACGTTAAAACAATGCAGGCAAACTGGATTGGTAAATCTCAGGGTGCAATCTTCCGTTTTAAGGTAAAAGAAATCGAAGGAATGGAAGTTCCTGTCTATACTACAAGACCTGACACGGTTCACGGTATAACATATCTCGTTGTTGCTCCCGAGTATAAAGATATTGAAAAACTAACAACTCCGGAAAATAGAGATGCGGTTGAAGCGTACAGAGCAAATGCAAGAAAAATGACAGAAATTGAGCGTCTTTCCAATGACAGAATTAAAACCGGTGTTCCTTTGGGAACTCATTGCATAAATCCGTTTACGGGAGAAGAATTTCCGCTCTGGACTGCGGATTATGCGCTTGTTGAATACGGAACGGGCGCGGTTATGGCAGTTCCTACTCACGATACTCGTGACTTTGATTTTGCAAAAAAATACAATCTTCCGCTAAAGGTGGTTATCCAAAATCCTGAAAATCCTTCTGACTGCAAAGATGAAGCGTATGTTGAAGAAGGTGTTTTGGTAAATTCAAACGAATTTAACGGAATGAAAAATACGGAGGCAAAAAAAGCAATAACTCAAAAGGCAGTAGACGGTGGTTTTGGTGAATTTAAAACCCAATTCAGACTCCGTGACTGGCTGATTTCACGCCAAAGATACTGGGGTGCGCCGATTCCTGTTGTATATTGTGACAAGTGCGGAATTGTTCCTGAAAAAGAAGAAAATCTTCCGGTTATGCTTCCGACAGATGTTGACTTCTCTGTTGTCGGAAAATCACCGATTACAACTTCAAAAACATTTAAAGATACAATTTGTCCAATCTGCGGCGGTCACGCTACAAGAGAAATGGACACAATGGATACATTTGTATGTTCAAGTTGGTATTACCTGAGATACTCTGACGCAAGAAATTCAGAGAAATGCTTTGATAAAGAACTTGTTAATAAATGGCTTCCTGTTGACCAGTATGTAGGCGGAATTGAACACGCAATTCTTCACCTTCTCTATTCAAGATTCTTTACAAAAGCGCTCCGTGACTGCGGACTTTTGGACTTTGATGAACCGTTCAAAAATCTTTTAACTCAAGGTATGGTACTCAAAGACGGTTCAAAAATGTCAAAATCAAAAGGCAATACGGTTGATCCCGATGAAATATTTGAAAACTACGGGGCTGATACGGCAAGATTATTTATTCTTTCAGATTCTCCTCCGGCAAGAGATTTTGACTGGTCGGATGCAGGTGTTGAGGGGTGTTACAAATTCCTCAACAGAGTTTGGAGACTTGTATCGGAAAACCAAGATGTAATTACAAAAGACTATAACCTTACATTCCCGCTTACACGCGAAAATGACGATTTGGTAAGAACCGTTCATATTGCTATGAAGGGAATTACGAACGATATTTCCAACGATTTCCAATTTAATACGGTTATTTCAAAATATCGTGAACTCACAAACGCAATCTATGAATGGCGCGGAAAACGAGGTAAATCAGAGAAATTCACTTTGGAAGACAAAAACGTATTCAGTTTTGCCGTGACATCTCTGATTAAATTAATGTCACCGGTTACCGTTCACCTCTCGGAAGAAATCTGGCACGAACTAGGCTACGGCAACTCTATTCACGAAGAAAAATGGTGCGAATGGGATGAAAACCTTGCAAAAGCAAGCAAAATTACTCTTGTTGTTCAGGTTAACGGAAAAGTTAAGGACAAAGTCGAGGTTGATGAAGGAGTTAGCGATGAAGAACTCAAGCAGATTGCTCTATCTACCGACAAAGTCAAAGAACTCACAACAGGAAAAGAGATTGTGAAAACAATCGTTGTTCCGACAAAATTAGTGAATATTGTAGTGAGGTAAACTATGGCAATAAAACTTCAGGGGCTTAGTGCCGAAGGTGCTGAAAGAGAATATTCTTTGGATGAATTCAAGGGGCAACGGGTAGTGTTGTACTTTTACCCCAAGGATAACACATCCGGTTGCACTCAGGAGGCGTGCGATTTTCGCGATAATATGAACAGACTCACCAAGTTTGGTGTTGTTATCGGTGTGAGCCCTGACAGCATAAAAAGCCATAAATCGTTTAAGGAAAAACGGGGGCTTAATTTTATTTTGCTTTCAGATCCGGAACATACGCTTGCGGAAAAATTCGGGGTTTGGAAAGAAAAATCCATGTACGGCAGAAAGTATATGGGAATTGAGCGTTCGACCTTTGTTTTAAATTCTGGAGGCGAAGTCGAAAAAGAGTGGCGCAAGGTTAAGGTAAAAGGACATGTTGACGAAGTCATAGAATATTTAGGATAAAATATACAAAAATTATTTTGTTGACTTCAAATATTTAACATGTATGATAGAAATGCTTGAGGGCGTTTAGCTCAGTTGGTAGAGCGTCTCCCTTACAAGGAGAGGGTCAGAAGTTCGAGTCTTCTAACGCCCACCATTTAAGAGGGTTCCAAACCCTCTTTTTTAATGCTTAATTTTTCTATGTCCATTCTGTGTCCACTTTTTAATATGTAATGAATATTTTCTTGTGAAATGATTTTGTAATTATTTTATAAAATTTTGTTACAAAAAGGCAATTTCTAAAAAGCAAAATACTTTATATAAATATAAGGTTAGTTAAAAGTAGGAAAAATAATGTCTGATTATTCAGTAACAAATTACAATCCGAATAATATTAATGATACTTTGTACGCATATCAAAGTAATAGAACTGTTGCTACTAATCCGATACAACAAGTACCTAAAACTAATTATGCAAGTAGTGTACGGTTGTCGTAGAGCCACTCCTTGCCGTATCCTCCACCCAAATCGGCCAGTCCTGACCAGGTGGATTTTGCCTCATCTTTCAGGACCATGTTGATGGCTGCCT